>JADHLJ010000068.1 GCA_016780745.1 Alphaproteobacteria bacterium
ACCTCGTCTTCGCGTCACAGGATCAAATCCTCGCCACATGCTGCGAGGCATGGATCAAGCTCACCCAGGAACCGTGGACCATAATGTCCATCGGAACCCGGGATTGGGCACATGGGTTCTGATCAATGGAAGGTGGTATCAGGCGTGGGTCCCGCGTCAAGCGCGGGATGACCGAAGATGCGTTTCAAGGAGTTGCCTAAAAGAAAACCGCCGGCTTATCGCCGAGCAGGATCTGTCCCACGGCCTCGAAATGCGCGTCGCGGGCCTGGATCTGTTGGCTGAGGGTGTGAATGTCACGCCAGCGACGCTCGAACGGGCTTTTGCCGACAAAGATCGCCGAGACACCGGCGGCCTTGTGGATACGATCGGCGATCTCGATCGCGCCGATGATGGCGTTGGTGGTGGCGAGGCGCACCCGTGCCCGGTCCTCGATCCCCATGGCGCCGGTCTCCTCGGCGGCGGCGTAATATCCCGACAACAGATCCAGCAGATAGGACCGCGCCGATCCCAGCCGCGCCTCCGAGGTCGCCACCAGCGCCCTTGTCGCGTCCCGGTCGGCGAGTTTCGCGAGGCCCCGCGGGGTCTTGTCCGTCGCCAGTTCCATGAAGGCCGTCAGCATCGCCCCCGCCGTGCCGAGCGCCACCGCCGCCACCCCCACCGCGTAGAGCCCCTGCTGGGTGAACCAGTAGAGCGGCCCCGGAACCCGTCGGTTCTCCGGCTCCTCGCGGGTGCCGGTATAGGCCTCGGGCACAAAGACATTGTCGACCGTGTAGCTGTCCGAGGCGGTGCCGCGCAGGCCGATGGTATCCCATGTGTCATGCAGGGTGACCTGGTCGGCCGGAAACAGAAAGCTGGTGATCGAGGGCCGCCCGGCGGCATTGAGGCGGGTCGAGCCGTCCTTTTCCTCGACCATGCAATGGGCGCCCATCCAATTGGCCTGACGACAGCCACTGGAAAAGCCCCAGGTGCCGTTGACGATATAACCACCCTCGACCGCCCTCGCCTTTTGCCCGTCCGGCGGTCCCCAGGACATCCAGGCATGCGGTTCGGCATAGATCTCCCGGGCGGTGTCGGGCTCCAGAAAGGGCGTGATCAAGGTTGAGCTATTGGCAACGAACAGGTTCCAGCCGACCGAGGCGTCATGGCGCGACACCGCCTCCAGAGTATGCAGATAGGTACAGGGATCGATCTCGTCGCCGCCAAACAACTTGGGCAGGAACATTCGACCCAACCGCGCCGCGTGGATCTTGGCCAACAGCTCCGCTGGAATGCGCTTGGTCCGCTCGATCTCGTCCGCCGCCGCTTCGAGATCCGGGCCCAGTGCGCGGGCGCGGGACAGGATGCCGGCTCCCGGCGCCTCCGGGTTAAGATGATCCATCGCGCGCCCTCCTCGGCAATGCCTGGACATTGCGGCGGAGCGGGACCGCGCTGTCAATGCTCATCACTGGTTAGCCGGCTTGGGGTTATCGGGATCGGCGAACAGGAAACTCATGGGAATGGCGAAAGCCGCGGCGATGCCGAATAGCTGGAAGGCGTTCAGATAGCCGATCATTTGAGCCTGGCGTTTGATCTCGCCGCTGAGCGCCGTAAGCCCGGACAGGCTCTCCAGCGACCAGTTTCCCGCCACCTCCGGGAAGCGCAAAAGCTCGTTGAACGGGGTGATCAGGCCCGTCATGTCGGAATAGTTCCAGGCCGTGCTTTGCACCAGGACCATGACGCTGATCGAGATGAAGATGCTGCTACCGTATTGCCGCAGCAGATTGAACACGGCCGAGCCCTCGACCATAAGCTTGGGCGATAAGGTACAGAAAGCCAGGGTCGCCATCGGCGTGTAGGCAAGGCCGAAGCCGAAGCCCTGGAGCGTGTTGCTCCAGAACACATCGCTTTCGGTGAGATTGATGTCGAGCGCCCCCATCTGAAGCCCCGCCACCGCCTGGCAGGCCAGCCCCGTCGCCAGGGCCAGGCGCGGAGCCTTGCGGGTGAACGGCACGACGATCAGAAAACTCAACCAATTGCCGAAGCCACGCGCCGCGATCAAAGTGCCGACGACGGAATCCGGATAACCGCGCAATTCCTGCAGCAATGGCGGAAACAGCACGATCGGTGTGTAGCTCATCCAGCCCATGGCGAAGGCGACCAAACAGCCGAGGACGAAGTTACGGTCGAGAAACAGCCGGGGGCTGAGAAACGGGTTCTCGGTGGTGAAGGTGTGAATGATGAAGACATAAAACCCGGCAAACGCGATGCAGGCCTCGGCGATGATCTCCCAGGATTCGAACCAATCCAGGCGCGAGCCCCGATCGAGCATCAGCTGAAACGCGCCGATCGCGAGTGCCAGCGCGATAAAGCCCGTCGCATCGAAGCGCTTGGCCTCGCCGCGTCCCTGATGGCCGACCGAAACCGCCGAGACGAGGATGCAGAGCACGCCCAGGGGCACAATCATGAAAAACACCCAGCGCCAGTCCAGCGCCTCGGCCACGAAGCCGCCCATGATCGGCCCCATCACCGGCCCGATTACCCCGCCAATTCCCCAGACCATCAGCGCCATCGGATGCAGGCGGCGCGGAAAAGTCGCGAGAATCATCCCCTGCCCCAACGGCATCAGCGGCGCGCCGAACGCGCCCTGACCGACCCGGAACAGTACCAGCGCCTCCAGCGACTCCGCGAAGCCGCACAACGCGGTGAAGATGGTGAAACCGCTCAAGCTTCCGAACAGGAGATACCGCCAACCGAACTTCCCCGCGAACCAACCCGTCAGCGGCGTGGCGATCGCGGTGCCGACCAGATTAAAGGTCACCACCCAGGCGATCTGGTCCGGCGTCGCCGACATCGCGCCCTTGAGCTGTGGCAGGATCACGTTCGTGCCGGTAATCGTCATCCCGAAGGTCAGGGTCGTGATCTGAACCGTGGCCAAGATGAGCCAATGCCGCATCCCGACGGGCGCGGTCTCCGGATCAAAGGCTGGCTCTGCGGTACGGTCGGTCATTCGGTGAAGTGCTTACTAACCCAGATAGGCTCCCCGGGCGGAGCCAAGACGCGGACTATAAGGCCAAAGGCGGACCGGAGCGCCGGTTTCTTTTGCGGCTCCCGCTTTTATGATTTTGATCCCACTTCTGTTTCGCGGCGGCGTTAATCTTGGTTAGACTAATCTGGAACCAACGGGAAGAGACCATGACCGAACGCGCGATCAGTGACCTCGGCGGCCTGCCGGGCGGGCCCATCGATACCGCCGAGCACGAGCCTACCCTGAGCGAGAGGCGCGTCGACGCGATGATGATGCTGTTGCGCGCCAAACCCCGGTCTTTTTGGGCCACCGATGAGAACCGCCGCACCATCGAGGGGCTGGAGCCCAAAACCTATGCCGAATCGGCCTATTACGAACGCTGGGTGCTGGCAATGCGCGGCTTGTTGATCGAAAAGGGCGTGCTGAGCGAGACCGAGATCGAGGCCAAGCTTTCCGAGGTCCGCGCCCGGCACGCGGAAGCCGGTCAATGACCGGGCCCTACTCGATCGGCGCCAAGGTCAAGGTCTCGCAAGGGCTACCGCCGGGCCATGTGCGCACGCCACTCTTCCTGCGCGGGCGCGAGGGTGAGGTGATCCGGCATTTCGGTGATTTTCCCAATCCCGAGCGTCTGGCCTATGGCCTGTCGGGCCTGCCCAAGCTGCATCTCTATCAGGTGCTGTTCACCATGGATGAGACCTGGGAGGGCGACGGCGCCTATGCCCCGGGCGACACCGTCACCGCCGATATCTACGAGACCTGGCTGGAGCCGCTATGAGCACGCATGAGCATCATGATCACGGGCATGACCATTCCCACGGCCATGCCCACGATCACACGACCTTTCAGCCAGACATCAGGGAACCCAGCGAAGAGTGGGAATTCCTGGAAATCGCGCTACGCGAGCTGCTGATCGACAAGGGCGTCATCACCGCCCGCGAGGTCCAGGATCAGATCGAGGCCTGGGAGAAAAAATCGCCCGAGGGCGGCGCCCGGGTGGTGGCCAAGGCCTGGACCGATGACGGCTTTCGCCAACGCCTGCTCGAGGACGGCAATGCCGCCGTCGCGGAGTTGGGGTTCGAGATCGAGGCGCTGAAGCTGGTGGCCCTGGAGAACACCGACGACCTGCACCACATGGTCGTTTGCACGCTGTGCTCCTGCTATCCGCGCCCACTCCTGGGGGTACCGCCGCTTTGGTACAAGTCACGGGAATACCGCTCCCGCGCGGTGCGAGAGCCCCGGGCCATCTTGGCGGAGTTCGGTACCGAGTTGCCGGAGACAACGGAAGTCCGCGTGGTCGATTCCACCGCCGATTGCCGCTATCTCGTGATCCCGCGCCGCCCGGACGGGACCGAGGGAATGAGCGAGGCGGAACTCGCCGCACTGGTCAGCCGCGATTCCATGATCGGCACCGCGACCGCCTTCGCGCCAGATGGTGAAGGCCGTAGCGGTTAGCGGTTAATGCCGGAAGGCGATGGCGCATGGTGTGGCTCTCCTTCGTGTCCAAAACGTTGCCAAACGCTTGGAAACTAGCAGAATCAACACCATGCACTACGTCCAGAAATTTAAACCGGACCCCAGCGCGTCAATCCCGGGATGACGGGTTTGCGGGGATGAGCGCGCGTGTGTTGTGTTGGTCGAGGATGACGGTTGGGAGCCCCGGGCCCCGCCGCCTCGCCTAGCCGGTCACCGCGTCGAAGATCCTGGCGGCGTCTTCCGCCGTGTCCAGCGCGAGACAGGCGTCCAAGGCTTGCTGGGCGCGATCCTCGCCGAGGATCGGGGCCACCAGGGCCATGAACTTCTCGGACAGACGGCGCTCCTGCTCGTCGATATCCGCCGCCGGCACGCCGACATCGGCCTTGCCGACCAGGCTGCGGCCATCGGCGAGATCGACGACGACCTCGGCCTGCATGCGGCTGTCCAGCGGCTTGGCGACGATCTCAACCTTGCGGCGCAGTTCCACCAGGTCGTTCCGGTTCGCGGCCTCGTCGGTATAGCTGTTCATCGCCCCGGTATCGATGCCCGAGAGCACCATGGCGGCGGTATGGCGCATGGAGAACTTGATTTCCAAGCCGGTCTCCGGCTCCGGGATGTTGCAGACCGTAAAATGCGTCTCCGGCACATGCTCGCGCACCGCGACAACTTCCTCGGGCTTGATCCCGGCCTCGTCCCGTAGCTTGCGCAGGGCGTCGATCCCGGCATGGGTCAGGTAACAGGCGGCGTGGTACTTGAAGAGGTTTTCCTCGACCGCGAACCGGCCATTGGATTTCGGATAGACCGGCAGCGGCACAAAGCCCTCGGCCTGGGTGGCGGCGAAGCCGTTCTCGCCCTCGATCGCGTTCTCGCGGCTGGTGAAACCCTTGCCGGCCAGACGCGCGGCGAGCAGGCCGTTGGAGGCCGCCTTGCCGGCATGGAACGGTTTGCACTCGGTGCCGAACATGATGCGCAGGCCCGCGGCCTGGGTCGCGGCGATGCCAAGCGCGGCGGTGCTTTGATCCGCGTCCAGGCCCATCGCGTTCGCGGCGGCCGCGGCCGAGCCGAAAGTCCCGATCGTGGCCGTCGAATGCCAGCCATTGTCGATATGCGCGACACCGGTCATGTCGCTCAACCGCGCCTCGACCTCGTAACCGGCGACGAAGGCGGTGATCATCTCCATCCCTGTCATCGGCGCCTCGTCCGCCAGCGCCATCAGCGCCGGGACCAGCGGAACCGTCGGGTGGCCGAGCATCCGCTCATTCACGTCGTCATAGTCCAGCGCGTGCGAGGCGGCGCCATTGATCAGCGCGGCTTGCGAGCCGACGACCTTGTCGGGATAGCCGATCACCCGGGCCGGCCCGCTCCCACCCTCGGCGACGGCGACCGCGAGCAGTTTCTCGGTCAAGGGCTCCTTGGCGCCGCCGACGGTGACCGCGATCCAGTCGAGGATGCAATGCTTGGCCCAGCGCCGGGCGCTTTCGGGGATGTCGTCGGCCTTTAGCGCCGCGACCATCGCTCCGAGATCCCGGGTCGGGGTAAGCGACTGGCTGTCGTGTTCCTTGGCTTCAACGCTGGCCATAGACTGCATCCTTCCTGATCATCATCCATTGATCGAAAGGATAAGCCCTCTGACCCGCGAGGCCTAGCCTCGCGGCTTACACGTCCGCGATATCGTCGGCTCTATCTCAATAAGATCGAGTACGATTCACGGTTGAATCTTCATCGCTTCGCGATTCCGATTAAACCGATCGTGCTCTAACGGTCGCGGCGGCGTGCCCGCGCGGTGATCAGCGCGCCGGCGACAAGCGCGAGCGCGACGGCGCCGACGACCAGAAGATCCATCGTGGCATGCTGAAACGCATGCGCGCCGCCCGGCGCCGGTACATGGCCGGAATGCGCGAAGGCTTGCGTCGAGGAAGCGGCAAGCGCGGCAAGGGCGAGGACGGATGCTTTCACGAAAATCTCCTGTGTATCGGACCGATGGTTTGCGCCGAGCCATCACTGGACGGCAATGACGAAAGACTACGCCGCCTACACGCGCGCGTCACCCTCCTCGCGGCAGAAAATGTCCAAATTTTCCCGCCTAATTTATCCGCTCGTTCAAGGCGCGCTGCGGGTGCGCTCTCGATGCCAGGCATAGAGGCCGCTGATCACGATGATACCGGCGCCGATGACCGTGAAATGATCCGGCAGATCGTCGAAAACCAGAAATCCGATCAAGGTCGCCCAGACCAGCATCGTGTAATTGAAGGGCTGCAGCGCGCTCGCCTCGGATAGGGACAGGGCCTTGATCACGCTGACATGCGCGCCGATGCCGAGCAGGCTCGCCAAGAGCAGGAACCCCCATTCCTCGGGGCTAGGCGCTTGCCAATCCAAGGGCGCGACGAAACTAAGAACCACGAAGCCGACTATCCCGGTATAAAGTGTCGAGGTGCCGATCGAATCATGCCGCGCCGCCATTCTCGTAAGCACCAGATAGAGGGCGAAACACGCGGCGGCGACCAGGGGCACGATCTGGATCGGCGCGATCGCCGCCATGCCCGGGCGCAGGATCACCAGCACGCCAAGAAAACCGACGCTGACCGCCAACCAGCGGCGAATCCCCACCTTCTCACCCAGCATCGGCACCGCCAGCGCCATGACCATCAGCGGTGTCATCGCCGCCATCACATGGGCATCGACAAGCTTGAGATAGCGAAACGCGTAAGTGAACAGGCCGATCTCGGTAACCAGGGCCAGGCCCCGGGTGATCTGCAGGATCGGCGCGTTGGTCTTGAAGGCCGACCAGCCCTCCAGTCGGAGCGCCAACGCCATGCCGAACAGGAAGAAGAAGACGTAGCGGACCCAAAGGATCTCAATGACCGGCAAGCCGGCCGCGAGATGCTTGGACACCGCGTCCATCGACGCAAACAGCACCATTCCCACGACATGCCAGGCGATCCCGGCGGAGGTCGAGGCTGGCGCGCTCGGTTGGGAGGTCACGCGTCGGAGCCCGGCACCGGGAAGTCGTAGCCGAACATTTTGGCGATGATGGTCACCTGGTGGTCGAACATCGGACGGCCATAATGGATCCGGCATCCCTTGGCCTTGGCCGCCTTCAGGATCGGCGTGTCCACGGGGTTCATGATGATCTCGGCCATCAGTTGCGAGGGGTCCAGCAGATCCGGATCAACCGGCAGCGCGTCATCCTCGCGCAGACCGAGCGAGGTGGTGTTCACCACGATATCAAAGCCGCGGGGATCGGCCTCGGACACTTCGACGGGGACGCCCGGATAGCCGGCGGATACAGCGGCGGTCAGCTCCTCGGCCTTCTCGCGGGTCCGGTTGGCGATGCCGAGCCGCGCGACACCGCTATCGGCGAGCGAGAAGGCAATCGCCCGCGCCGCGCCACCGGAACCGACCATGAGCACCTGCTTGTCCTTTACAGGAAAGCCGGCCGCCAGCATGCCGTTCACGAAACCCGTGCCGTCGCAATTGTCGCCGATCAGCCGGCGATCATCATCGAATGCCGCGAAATTCACCGCGCCGACGAACTGGCCCTGGCGGCCGATCTCATCGCAAAGCGGCATGATCGGCAGTTTGTGCGGCAGAGTCACCGCCATGCCCTTGAAGTTCGGCATCGCCCGCAACCCAGCGATCGCCGCTTCCAGTCCGGCGGGCGGAATATGCAGCGGCACCATGACCGCGTCGACGCCATGCTTTTCAAACAGGGGATTGAAGACCGAAGGCGCGCGCACATGCCCGATCGGGTCCGCGATGCAACCGAAAACGCGAGTCTTGCCGGATATTGTGAGCGTGGCTTGCATGACGGGTTCCTTGCGGTGACGGGCTTTGCGGTAGAGCGATTTGGTGGTTTTCCCTACACTGTCGGTGCATTCCACGCAACGCGCGGTTAGCGCGTGATCATGGCGCCGGATGATCTGTCGACAGAGGCTCGAAGGCGAGGCACCATGCGCGGACTGAGTCTATTGAGACGGTACGCTTTCATGCATCACGGGACCCGGGTCGGCGCGACGCTTCTGGCGATCTTTCTTTTGGCCGGTTGCGAGGGGCAAACGATTCAAGAAACGGTCGGCGAGACGATCTCCGCTCTTAAGATCGACAATACCGCGATTGATGAGCAAGGCCGTCCCCGCGCCGCGCCCCCCGAGCCCAAGGCGCCGCCCAAGGTAGAGCCGCCCTCGCCAACGAAGATCCGCTTCGACGCCTATATCGCCTCCGATGGCTTCGCGCGTCGGCTGGTTGAGGCGGCGATCACCAATGATGCCTATCTCGGCCGCGACTGCCCGAAGCCCTACACCGCCAAGCCGCTCGCGGTGCTGAAACAACCCGAGCCCGAATTCGCCATGCCCGAAGGCGCCGCGCATCCCACCGAGGGAATTTGGCGGGTTCGCTATCAGGTGAGGCGGTGCGATGCCGCGTTGACCTACAACGCGATATTCGGTGCGCGGCGGGATGCGCCCCCGAACATGCGCATCAGCACCCCCGGGACGACCAGCGCTGGTAGCGAGCTAGCCCGCGAAATGCGCTCGGACATTCAGGAAACCGCTCTGGAATACGCGGGAATGGAGCGATGCAGCGATCAACGCAGCATTGATACCACCGCCGAGCCGATGCGCCGGGAAGTGGAAAGCGACGGGTCCATCTGGAGTGAGTTCACCCAGGAGATATGGACCATGGATGTCTGCGGCCGGCTCGTCGAGATCGCGCTGCATCACGGGTTTCGCGATGGCGTCGGCTATCCGCAATACATCATCGAGGATACGGACGAGCCGGCCTGGCGGCCGTCCGGCCGCTCCGTGCCCAAGGATATTGATCTGCCTCGCCTGCAATCCGCGCTGGTCCAGGTCGCGTCCGGGAAGACCGGGGCTTCGTTGGACTACCTTTGGGCCGAGGCACGACGCGAGGTTCCCTTCGCGCAAACCGTCATCGCCGGCCTGTTGCGCGCCGGGACCGCGATGCCGCGTGACATGGACCGCGCCGCGTTCTGGGCATTGCGTGCTTCCTATGGTGGTTATCCCGGCGCGATGGAGATGGTGGGAGATCTCTATGCCACGGGTGAATGGATCGTAACCGACCCACGCTTGGCGGCGGCCTGGTACCGACGCGCCATCGAGCGCGGCAGCACGAGCGCCAGGTACAAGCTCAAGGCCCTCGCCGCGAAAGGCACCCGGTAAAAGCCACCGCCGCCTGGAACAAGCTCACTCCTCGACCATGCGCTCGACCGGCAACCATAGGGTCACGAGCGTGCCTTCGCCGGACCGGCTCTCGATTTCGAGGCGTCCCTGATGCAGGACCACGAGGTATCGCGCGATGTTGAGTCCCAGTCCCACGCCCTGGCGGTTGGTCCGGGTATTGGGATTGCCCTTGTGGAAGGGCTCGAATACATGCGGCAGGTCGCCTGGGCTTATCCCGACGCCGGTATCGTGAACCTGAACCGTTACGCCATCGGCCGCCGCGCGTAGCCGCACGGTAACGGTGCCGGAATCATCGGTGAACTTGACCGCGTTGGACACGAGGTTACCAACCGCTTGACGCAGCCTCAGAGGATCGCCCCGCATCATTAGCGCCCGGCGGTCGAAGTCCCGTGCCAAGGTCGGCCCCTGACCTCTTTCGCTTTGACTTCCCGATTCCACCAGACATCCCTCGAGCAGCTTGACGTAGTCGAACTCTTCCTCGAGCAGGTCAAGCTGGGCCGCCTCGATACGGGAAAGATCCAGAAGATCATTGACGAGCGCGAGCAAGGACCGTCCGGATTCACGAACATGGCCGGCATAACGTTTGTATTGCGGAGAAACATCCGGCCCGGCCATTTCCTCGGCGATCATCTCGGAATATCCGATAATGGCGTTCAACGGTGTCCGCAATTCGTGACTCATCTTCGCCAGAAAGTCCGACTTGGCCCGGTTGGCGCGATTAGCTTCTTCCAGGCTCCGGGCCAGCATCTCCTCGCCGGCCTTGCGTTCGGTGATGTCCTCCGAGATCCCGAGCAGATAGCGCGGCATCCCCCCGCCGTCCCGTATCGCGATCTTCTTGGTCCGCAGGAAGCGCTCGCCTCGGGTCGGCGAGGTCATCCGTTCTTCTTGAATATCCAGGGAGTCGGCTCGGGCCAGGGTTTCGCGGTCGATCCGAGTAAAGTGATCCGCTTCCTCCCTGGGGAAAACGTCGTGGTCGCTCTGTCCGATATAATCCTCGCGCCGGACGCCAAGCATTTCCTCGCCGGCGCGGTTTAAGAGGGTGAACCGGAGATCGGTGGCGTCCTTGACGAAGACCATCGCCGGAATGTTTTCAACGATGGAGTCTAGGAATTGCGCCTGTTCCCGGCGCTCGTTCTGCGCCTCGACCAACGGCGTGATATCCCGACCGACGCCGCGATATCCCAGAAAATCGCCGCGATCGTCAAAGACCGGTACACCGCTAATCGACAGGGAAACGGTCGACCCGTCGGGGCGGGCGTGCTGGAAAACAAAATCCCTGAAGGGACGGTGTTTCTCGAAATCCTCAAGATGCGCGCGCCACCTGTCTCGATCGACATTTGTCGGGGTAATATCCACGCGGTCCATGCCAATGAGGCGCTCGGTTGGTATGCCTGTAATTCTTTCAAATTCCTCGGAAAAATAAGAGGCTCGGTGCTTCTCGTCAGTCGCCCAGAAATAATCGGAGCTGGCCTCGGCATAGGCCTGAAGCTCCGCCTGACGGGATTGCAGGGCACGGTTCGTCCGGTCGAAGCCGCGCAACAACGGACCAATCCAAAGCACGCCGCATAGCATCAGCGCGGATATGGCCAACGCCACGAGCTCGGCGGCCAGGTCGGGCGCGAAAACTCCCTCTTGCATAAGCCCCCGATAGAGGGTGATGGCCCTTCGCACGCCCATGAGGATCAGGGCGGCGGCGATCAGGCCCCAGGCCAGCGGAAACCGCGTCACAAACACCAGACGCATCGCCGCGAACGCCGCCAAGGTCTGGACGATAGCGGAGAATGCCAGGACCATGGTCGCCATCAGTGCCCCCCGTCCAACGAGCCCCTACTCGGACGTCAATCCACCCGATATCTCTCGATCAAAGCCTATCATCCTTGCTTTGATGAAAGCGACTATCGGCCAATTTCGCCGACCTCCATTACAGCTCCCCACCTCGCCCCCTCCTCCCGCGCGCGACGCGGGGTGATGAAAATAAGGCTGCGAAGACAACGGAAAACCCGGATCGGATGCGCCTTGATCAATCATCACCGAACACGGTGAGTCCCGTGCGGTTCGCCTCGATGAAGTCCCAGTCATAGACCACGCCCAGGCCCGGTCCGTCCGGAACCCCGACACAACCGTCATCGCCGACACAATCCAGCATGTCGGAGTACCCGCAGGCATAGACCGGCGGCACCGCGTTCGGGCAATCGGGGCCGACCAGCGCGACCTCGTAGAAGTTGGAGTTGCGCATCGCCGCCATGCAGTGCCGGTGCGCCGGCCCGCAAGCATGGACCTCGACATCGATGCCGAAGGCCTCGCCCAGATGGGCGATCTTCATGCCCCCGGTAATCCCCATGTCGTATTCCGGATCCATCCGTAGGAAGTCGGTGCCGCCGGCGATCAGGAAGTCGGCCTTGGGCTCGACGCCGCGGATATGCTCGGTTTGCAGGATCGGGGTCTTGAGCATCTCGCGCAGGCGCTTGTGCGCGAAGGCCGAGACGCCGGAATCGCGGTACGGATCCTCAAGCCAGAAATAGCCGCCCTCATCGCAGGCCCGGCCGACATAGAGCGTATCGGCGAAGGTTTTGAGCTCGCAGGCCGGGTCCAGCATCAAGGTCATCTTGTGCCCGACCTCTTTCGCGACATGCAGGACGTTCGCCGCCTCCTCGCGGGCGTTGCCATCGTTCCAGCCATGGATCTTGAAGGCGCGATAGCCGAGGTCGTAACACTCCTCGGCGAAGGCGGCGAAAGCTTCCTTGCAATCGAGACCGCCATTTCGGTCGCCGTGATAGGTGCTCGCATAGGCCGGCAGACGCTTGCGATAGCCACCAAGCAGAACGCCGATGGAACAGTTGAGCTGCTTGCCCGCCCAGTCCCAAAGCGCGATATCAAGGGGGCCATGGCCAAGATGGTCGAACTGGCGGATTTCACGCTTCAGATCGTCATAGATCCCCTCGCGCTCCTCGGCGTTCCGGCCGATCAGCTTGGGTGCCAGCATCTTGGTCTGGGCCAGCGCCGAGGGCGAGGAGACCCAGTGGGTGACATATTCGCCGCGACAGCCATCCTCGGTCTCGATGCGCACGGCGTATTTGAAAAAGCGCGAGGTTTCGCCCTTGGCATACCCCATGGCGCCGACGGTATCCGCGCCGGTGAGGTTACCGAGATTCTTGGCGTCAAAGCCGAATTCGTGAACTTCCACACGGGTGATCTTGGTCATTTCCCGTCTCCCTATTCGTAACCTGGCGGTGCGACGAAACCACCGATTTCGCGCTCCATCAGACGGGCGAAGTGGATGGTTGAAAGATCGCTCAAATGCGGACCGATGATCTGCAGGCCGCAGGGCAGACCCGAGCGCGTGAGACTAATCGGCGCGCAGGTGCCGGGCAGGAAGACCACACCCGGATAACCGGCCCAGAACATCTGGTCCAAGGTCGACTGACGGGTGTTGTTCACCGGGATCGTCCGGTCGGCGCGGTCGCCCACCTGGTCATGCGGGAAGGCCGCCGAGGACGCCATGGGGGTGAGAACGAAGTCGTAATCCTCGAAGAAGCCCGCCCATTCCCGGCACAGCAACTCGCGTTCCTCGTTCCAGGCGAGCCATTCCTTGTGGCTCATGGTCACCGCGCGGTCGACGATGGTCTTGTAGGTCATATCGTCCGGCGCGGCGACCTCGGCCCGGGCCCGGTGCTCGGCGATGACGTCGTCGGGCAAGCGCCCGCCGGTCGCCGCGCGCAGGAGCATCAGGTAGACCAGATGCGCGCGCTTGGTATCCTTAACCGGTCGGGCCTTCTCGTCGATGGTCACGCCCAGGCCCGCCAGCTTCTCTATCGTCGCCTGAAGCTGGTCGGCGTACTCGGAATCAATGACGCAATTCTCGTCTTGCAGCACCACCGCAACCTTCATCTCCTTGAACGAGATCTTCGCCGGCTTCGGTAGATTGAGTACCCATCCCGCCGCGTCGCGCCCGCCCGCGCCGGCCATGGCTTGGGTCGCGACTTCCAGGTCATCGGCGCCGCGTGCCAACGGCCCGATCACCGCGATATCCGGCGGCACGTTGTTCCCAGGCAGCGCCTGGCCGGTGGGCGGCAGAATGCCCATGGTCGGCTTGTGTCCGAAGACACCGCAATAATGCGCGGGATTGCGGATCGAGGCGCCGATATCGCTGCCGGCTTCGATTCCCGTCATCCCCGCCGCCAAGGCCGCCGCCGAACCACCGGAAGACCCTCCCGGCGAGCGCGTCAGGTCCCAGGGATTGTTGCAGGTACCGTAGATCTCGTTGAAGCTCTGCCAGTCCGAGAGCATGTACGGCACATTGGTCTTGCCGAACAGGGTCACCCCCACCGCCTTCATGCGTTGCACCGCTAGAGCGTCGGAGCCGGCGATGTTGTCCTTGTGCTCAACCACGCCCCAGGTGGTCGGGGTGCCTGTCACATCGAAGCTTTCCTTAATGGTCATCGGCACGCCATGCAGCGGCCCCCAGATCTCGCCCTTGGCGAGCGCCTCATCGGCCTCGCGGGCTCGTGCGCGCGCCTTGTCCGCCTCGAGCACGATGATCGCGTTCAGAGCCGGGTTATGCTTTTCGGCCCGGTCGAGAAAGACCTCCAGCAGCTCCAGGCAACCGATCTCCTTGTCACGGATGCGCTTGGCCAGCTCAGTGGCTGTCTGGTGGTAAAGCGGGGTGGTCATGGGGCGAACTCCAATGGTGTTTCACATTAGCCTGAGGCATGGTTTTGCCGCGATCAAGCCTCTAGGCCGTGACCTCATGGTCATGCACGGGCGTTCATCCGGCCATGCCTGACTTCGGGCACCAGCCAGAACAAGGCGATACAGATCAACGCCGAGCCGATGGAGATCGCGAAGGTAAGGTTATAACCGCCGGTAAGGTCGAAGATCAGCCCGCCGCCCCAGGCACTCAAGCCCGCGCCAACGCCCTGGCCGAGGATGGTCATACCGTAGATCGCGCCAAGCCCCCGGCCATGGAAGAGCGTCGCCTGTAGGGTGGTGATGATCGGCCCGCGCGCGCCCATGCTGAGCCCGTAGGGGATGATCCAGGCAAAGACCAGATACTTTTCCGGGAAGATCTGCAACAGCGCCAGGCCACCGACTCCGACGATGGTCAGAATATAGCTCACCGTCGCGACCAGGGAGCGGCCATAGCGGTCCGCCGCCGCGCCGGTCAGGAACATGCCCGCGAAGGAGAGCATGCCGGCGATCCCGAAGGCGCCGGCGGCTTCAAGCTCGGTGAAACCCCGCTCCACCAGATAAGCCACGGACTGAACACTGACGCCGAAGATCGCCAGCGCGGTCATGAAATAGATGAACCACATGGCCCAGAACACCCGGGTCTTGAGCGCCTCGCCAAGGCTATAGCCACCCTCGGCCCGTCCGGCCCTTGTGCGCCGAGGATTGCCCGGCGCCCCCTGCTCTATCCGTTTCCAG
>JADHLJ010000069.1 GCA_016780745.1 Alphaproteobacteria bacterium
ACGCCGGAGCCGGCGAAGATGCCCATCCGCTGGCCCTTGCAGACCGTGGTGAAGGTGTTGATCGCCCGCACCCCCAGATCAAGCTTGTCGCCGACCCTCTGGCGGGTATGCGCGGCGGGCGGAGCGGCGCGAATCGGATAAGCTTTCGGGCCGTCCGAGAGCCCACCCTTGGCGTCGATTGGCTCTCCCATCGCGTTCACCACCCGGCCGAGCCAGGCGTCTCCGGGATAGACCACGGGGTCCGCGTCCTCGATCTCGGCGCGGCTGCCGATACCGATGCCCTCGAGCTCTCCAAACGGCATGGCGAGCGCGCTGCCGTCGCGAAACCCGACGACCTCGCAACTGACCCGCTCGCCCCGACGGCGTTGCAAATGAATGCGATCTCCGATCGACAGGGCGCGCTCGACGCCGCCGATCTCGACCATCATCCCCTGGACCGCGGTCACGCGGCCATAGAGCCGAAACTCCGGAATCTTCTCGATATCAGCGGCGAGATTGCCAATGACGCCGACCATGAAACGATCTCCCGGCGGTTCCCTCGTCCGTCCCCGGCGAAACAGCGCGCGCCGACCACGTTCGAAAGGTTGAAAACCAGTTTCCCAAGTTTACCATTTTCCGAGGCGCCGAACCTCGTTTCAATTTTCCAACAACCGCCTGAGCTTCAAGCAAATGTTACCAGGCCATGGGCCGCGTTAAGAATTTGTTCATCTATTGCCTTCTAGGGTATCGTTGCAGCGTTGCCAGGGGAGGACCGACGTCATGCGGGCGCTACTCGTCGAGGATGATCAGACCACCGCGCGAAGCATCGAGTTGATCCTGAAGTCCGAGAACATCGTCGTCGATGTCACGGAGCTCGGGGAAGAAGGGCTGGAGGTCGGTCGGCTCTACGACTACGACATCATTCTGTTGGACCTGATGCTGCCCGACATGGACGGCTACGAGGTTTTGCGCCGGCTGCGCGAGGCCAAGGTCGAAACACCAATTTTGATCCTCTCCGGGCTGGCGGAGCTTGATCACAAGATCAAGGGCTTGGGCTTTGGCGCCGATGACTATCTCACCAAGCCCTTTGATCGACGCGAGTTGGTCGCCCGTATCCAGGCCATCGTGCGGCGCTCCAAGGGACACGCCAGTTCCATGGTTACCGTCGGCGGCCTATCGGTGGATCTGGCGGAACGGACGGTCAGCGTCGATGGCACATCGGTTCACCTGACCGGCAAGGAGTTCGGCGTTCTCGAACTGCTCACCCTGCGAAAGGGTACGACCCTTACCAAGGATATGTTCCTGAACCATCTCTACGGCGGGATCGACGAGCCCGAACTCAAGATCATCGACGTCTTTGTCTGCAAGGTCCGCAAGAAACTGGCGACCGCGTCCGGTGGCGAGAACTACATCGCCACGGTCTGGGGTCGGGGTTATGTGTTGCGAGATCCGCAAAGCGACAAGGACGCCGCGTAACGGCTCGAATTTTCGACCGCCTAGCCATCGGCGTTCTTCAATATTCCCAAATAACGGCCGACCGAATTTTTGCCCGCGCAAGGTCGAAGCTTGACATGGCACGCCCGTGCCCAAGATCATTGCCCGTCGAATCCGGGGGAGGATTTTGGAATGGCGCAATATCGCGCTTGGTTTCTGGTTTTTGGGTTGCTGACACCGCTGGTCCTGGCCGGATGTTTTGGCGAGGAAGAAGAAGCCAAGGGACCCAAGAAGGATTACATCCTGGTCCGCAACGACTCCTCCACCGAAGCCCAGGTTCGCATGAAGATGTGGAAGGCCGAGGCCAAGCCGGTAACCTCCGGCAAGGAGGAGCGGATCGAATTCGTTTCCAAGTCGAGGACCGTCCAGGTTGAGGCGAAAAGCCGGAAGAAATGGGACAACTGCTGGGTCACCATGCAAGTCGGTCAGACCCTGGTGGTCTATGACGGCCAGGAACAGATCGCCTGCCGCGCCGAGTAAGATTACGGCGACGTCACGCGAGCAGGTTAACGTCCCGGCCAAATTGACGGAACCCGCGCGCACCAGCGCCCTCGGCAATGGCTTGCCGCATTCCAGCCACATCGGTCACGACGAAGCCCGATAGTCGATGAATGCCGCGATCAAGCAGAATTGGCGAGAGCGGCGTGCCCGGCCCGACAAGGCTGACATGGGCGCCGTCGACCAGCCTCAACAGTCCCGCCAGGCTGCCGTTAACCCATGTCGTCGCGGTGATGATCAGCCGCGCACAGCCGGGAATGACATCCGCCGCCGCGCTCGCCGGTAGATCTCCCGGGCCGGGGTTACGCTCCAGAACCAAGGCACCCGGCAGCCTCTCGTCCAATTTTGGAAAGCGACCAACGACAACGGTTTGACCGACACTCTCGCCCGAGAGAGCCAAACCATTGCCGTCCGGTCCCTGGAGATCGAATCGATTGACGCTCGCGTTGATCGCCGCGCAGCCAATCGCCCGCTCATAAGGGTTCGCGGACCGCGCCAAAGCCGCCAGCGCGCGCAGGGGGCGTCCCGTGTAGCGTCCGGTATCCGGCGTGGTCCCCGCGCCATCGACGCCCTTGGCCGGCGTGGTGACAAGACCGACGCCCTCGGCGCCTTCGACCATGGTCCAGTTGTATCCGACAATCACGGCGCGCGATGGCGTATCCGACACATCGGCGATCAGCGCCTCCACCCCAACGACCGCATCATTCGAGCCATGGTTCATGTCATCTTCTCCAGCCATCGCCGTGCGCCTATCGCTGGAATTGGATGATTGCCATCCCGGTGACCACAAGCCCGGCGCCGGCGAGTTTCGGGAGTGTCAACACATTCTCTCGAAATCCGGCGACACCGAAATGATCAATCAGCAGCGAGGCCGTCATAATCCCCATGATCGTCACCGACACATAGGCCGCCGCCCCCATCTTGGGCGCGAAGAACAGCCCGCCGAACACCGCGAAGCCGCCGATCAGCCCCCCACACCAAACCCACCACGGCGCGGCGGAGATCAGCTTCATGCTGGGCAGTTGAACTCGCAGCAGAGCCATGACGAGGAGGATCGCCAGCGTGGCGACGATGGTGTTGGTGGCGGCGGCGAGCAGCGGATGCCCCAAGGCGCGCGCCAGGCTGGCGTTTATCCCGGCTTGCAAGGGCGCGCCGCAACCGATGATCAACGCGGCCAGAAAATATCCAAAATGGGTCGCTGACATGACGTCCTCCAAAAATCATTAGGAACGGAGCCGTCGCGGTCGGCGCCGAGAGCGGGTTTCGTCAACGCCCCGTCATTCGGGGATCAGAAGCGGTTTTAGCGCCTCGCCGCGCTTTATCAGTTCAAAACCCCTGGGGGCGTCGCTTAGCGGCAGGTGATGGCTGGCGACCGATCGAATGTCCACCGCCCCGGTGTCGAACAGTGACCAAAGCTTGTCCCAGCTGTCCCAGACGCGCCGACCATGGATGTTGTAAACCGTCGGGCATTGCCGCAGCCAGACAGTCAGATCGATCTCGACGGGATGCGGCGGCGCCCCGACGAGCCGGAAATCACCGCCCTTGGTCAGGCTTTCCATGGCATTGGAGAAACCGGCGGGAGTACCGGAGAACTCGATCGAGACCTCGACGCCCCGGCCAGACGTGACATCCCGCGCCGCCGCCGGGATATCCGTGTCGTTCGGGTCGAGCATTACATCCGCGCCGAGATCCGCCGCGGCCTTGCGCCGCAACGCCATGGGGTCGACCGCGATCACCGTCGACGCGCCCATCGCCCGGGCCACCGCGACGGCCATGAGACCGATCGGCCCACACCCGTTGATCAAGACCGGCAGGTCCTTGCACCCGCGACCCTCGCCACAGGCGTGCACGGCGATGCCGAGGGGCTCGAACATGGCCGCGACGGTGTGAGGGATCGGGCGGGGGTGAACCCAGGCGATCTGTTCGGGCACGACCACGTGGCGCGCGAAACACCCGTCGATATCTATCCCCGGATAGCGGGTCTCGGCGCAAAGATGGGCCCGGTCGGTCAGGCATTGGTGGCAAGCGCCGCAATAGATATGGCTCTCCAGCGAGATCGCGTCACCGACCTTGACCCGGGTTACGCCCGCGCCGATCGCCTCGACGACCCCGCTGGCCTCATGTCCCATGACCGTCGGCAGCTTCATCCGCCGGGCCATGCGCGGGGCCCATTTGTAGATCTGCATATCCGTGCCGCAGATCCCGGCGGCCTCGACACGCATCGATATTTCGCCCGGCCCCGGCTCCCCGGGCGCCTTGTCGATAAGCGCGATGCCGCCTTCGATGGCTTCGGTTTTCGCGAGTGTCAGCATTGCATCCCTCAGATCTGATAAAGGTCGACGGTCCCGTCGATGACATCTTCCAGCAGCGTGATCTTCTTGCGTTTGATCCGAAGCGCGCCGCCCTCTTCCACAAGCGTGTGATCGTACCAACCGCCACGCCAGGATTTGCCGCGCCGAGGCTCCAGCGAGAGGACGGTGAATTTCGAGGACACATCGATCTCCGCGCCGCGATCCTCGACGACGCGAATATTGGTTACCGCGTGCATCGTCCGCGCCAGCGGCAGCGAGGCATAGGCATCATCAGACGCGATCCGGTGCAACCGAGCCTCCAGCGCCGGCTTGCCGACGAGATACATCATATTGACCGAGATCTCGGGATCGTCGACCAGCACTTCCTCGCTATCCCAAGCCGGCACCCAGATGACGCAATCCTCGACATAAAGCGCCGACCAGTCGCTCCATTGTTGTCGATCCAGCAGGTCCGCCTCGAGATACAAGAGATTCTCCATTTTTATTTTATTATTTTTCAATACTATATATCCTTTTATTAACCTTATTTATCATCAATATCGACTTGATCTCGCAGCCCGCCACCCCGTCGCCCCAGCGAAAGCTGAGGCTTTTCCACTGCCGACTCCCGACGGGACCGACACCGCGTTGAAATCTCCAGCCGGTCATCCAACTCTTGCCTCAAGCCCCGGCTTTCGCCAGGGCGACGATGAGACGGATAATAAGTCGCGACTAAACCGAACAGCGGACTCATCGCATCACTCGCGCCCATTCCCGATAAAACCCATGGAACAGCGTCTCGCTATCCCAATCGGGATTGGAGGTCACGGGATTGGCGCCGAGACTGGCGGTCGCCGTGTCGGCGCCGGGGATCGCCTTGCCGACGCCCCGGTCCATCTCGTTCCACGGCGCGAGCCGGCCGTTGGAGCCACGCTGCACATCCTCCAGCGCCGCCATGTCGTCCGGCGTGGCCATGCCCGTGACCATGAAGAAATCCTCGAACTTGCGCAGCCGGGCCGCCCGCGCCTTGCGGCTCTCCCCCTTCGGCGCGATGCAATAGGTCCGCACCTCGGTCCGGTCGACGGTATGGGGAATGATCACCCGGATCTGGGTCGAAGACTGGTCCATCAGGAAGACATTCGGGAACAGGAACAGATTGCGTCCCTTGCGCAGCATCCAGTCGACCTTGCTCTCGGCGTAGGTCGCGTTCAGCCAGTCCAACTTTTCGGCCAGCGGCGCGACCTCGGGATTACCGCGCTGGGCCCAGAGCAGCATGTGTCCGCCGCCGAGATCATAGACCCCGGTCTCGACCTCGCCGGTGATCCGCGCGGCCTCGGTCTTGCGCATCTCTCCCTTGTCACCCATCGCCTCGCGCTTGGCGACGGCCCGGGCGAAGACCCGGTGGACGGTGGAGACATGATAGCCGTCGACGCCGTTCTCGGCCTGCAGCTTCCAGTTGCCGTTGATCATGTAGGACTGATTGCCAGGCACGATCTCCATGCCGTCCGGTGATTGGTCGGCCATCAGGTCAATAAACGCCCGCGACTCCCCGAGCGCCTCGCCCAGGCTCGGCACATCCCCTGAAAGCGAGGCATAGACGAACCCCTTATAGCTCTCGACCTTGGGGATCGCCCGAAGCGAAAACCGCCCCCGGTCCACCCCGTCGGGCCAGCCGCCGGCCTCGTTCTTGATCAGGGTGCAGGCACCTGTGGTGTCGTAACACCAGCCGTGAAACCGGCACATGATGGTCTTCATCGTGCCGCGCCGGGCGCGGGTGAGCACCGCGCCCCGGTGCGAGCAGGCATCGATGAACCCGCCGATCCCGCCATCGGCCTGACGGATCAGGAAGATCGGCTGTCGCCCGGCCTGGGTCGCGTAATAGTCTCCATGATCGGCGATCTGACTCTCATGGCAAACATAGATCCAGCCACCCTCGAAGATCGACGCCATCTCCGCCTCGAACACATCCGGGTCGGTATAGGCATCCCGGGCGACGCGAAAGACGCCTTTGCTCTCATCCACCATCTCGGTCGCGAGGCGGTTCGGGTTGTCGATATTCATGGCACGGACTCCAGCGGACGGTCGATCGCGGCACGATACCGCGGGCGACTCTCTCTCCCAAGGCCATTCCGGTTCAACCATGCTAGCCTTATTCTTGCTAGTGCGCGCCCCGCTCTCGGCGAGATTTCACAATGGAGATCACACATGTCGCGTTCCCTGGAAGGCATGACCGTTCTGGATCTCACCCACGCGCTTTCGGGCCCGTTCGGGACCATGCTGCTGGCCGAGCTCGGGGCCGATGTCATCAAGGTCGAACCACCGGGTGGTGATCACTTCCGGCCCAGCAATGGCGGCGCCACCTTCGCCGTGGTCAACCGCAATAAGCGCGGGATCCGCATGGACCTCAAGCATCCCGACAGCGCCAAGGTCATGGAGCGATTGGTTGACCGGGCCGATATCCTGGTCGAGAACTTCACGCCGGGCACCGCGGCCCGCTTGGGCTATGGCCCTGAAGCGGTCCACGCGCGCAATCCCGGGATCATCTATGTCTCGATTTCGGGCTTTGGTCAGGACGGTCCGTACCGGGACTTGCGCGGCTATGACGCGGTGGCCCAGGCGATGTCCGGCATCATGGCCGCGACCGGAGAGCCCGACCGACCGCCGGTCAGGGTCGGGCCGTCGATGATCGACATGGGGACCGGAATGTATGTGGTCATCGGTGTCCTCGACGCGCTCAGAACTCGCGACAAAACAGGCATCGGCGCCTATCTCGACTTCAATCTGATGGAATCCGCGATGTCCTGGATGTCGCAAGCGATCGCGCGCTACTCGCAGACCGGCGTGGTTCCGCCGCGCACCGGCTCGGCGCTCGCCACCTTCTCGCCCTATCAGGTGTTCAACGCCAAGGACGGCCAGATCTTCATCGGCGCGTCAACGGAAAGGTTCTGGCTCCGGGTCCGAGAAGCGCTCGGCCTCCAGGCCTTGGCGGATGATCCCCGCTTCGCCGATATGAAGGCGCGGGTGGCGAACCGGGCCGCCCTCACCCGGATCATCGAAGACGTACTGGCGGGGATTTCCGTCGACGACCTCCTCGATCGCTTGCGGACCGAAGGGGTACCTTGCGCGCCGGTCCTCGCGGTGGACGGCGTGGTCGCCGACCCTCATGTCGCCGCCCGAGGCGCGTTGCAAGAGGCGAATGATCCGGAGATCGGCGCGCTATTGCAGACCCGAATGCCGATTGGGGATGGCACGCCCCCCAGACCAGCGCCGCGGCTTGGCGAGCACGGAGAGGAAATCCTGATGGAGCTCGAATTCTCCGAGGCCGAACGCTCTACGTTGATGTCGAGTGGCGCGGTCTTGCCGCCGGGAAAAACGAATTCGAGGCCACCTGATATCGCCGATGGAAAGCGCTAGGTGCCTCCCCACAGAAGGGTATAATATATTTATACTCAACAAATTTTTATACGGAGTCCGGTCATGGAATACGTAATCGTCGAGTTTGCCGAGGATCGAGGCGTGTTAATTGACGGCGGCGAGAATGGACGGACCAATCAAACCCTTATGGTGCAGGAGGGGACGCATGAGTTCACGCTTTCCGGCGCGGCGGATTTCACGCCCGCGACAACGGAAATCTTGGTCCAATACACCGCGTCCGACGATCCGATGAAGATAACTTTCGAGAAACGCGTTTGACCGACGGTCCAAAAGATAGTCGAACAGAGGACATCAACGAATGAAGCGCTTAGCTCAACGACTGTCGCGCAATGCCCGGACCGTGGTGATTGCCGCGGCGCTGACTGCGTCTCTGTCCGCCTGCGCCAGTTATCCCGAGAACCAACCCATCGACACGGTGAACGAAAAGACCGGATATCGTTTCAATGCGATCGAGGCCCGCGACAATTCCGACAGCCTGTTCGTCATTCTGGCCTTCTCTGGTGGAGGCACCCGGGCCGCGGCGCTCTCCCACGGTGTCATGGAGAAGCTGCGGGACACCAAGATCACCTGGGAAGGTAAGAGCAAAAGCCTTCTGGACGAGGTCGATGTCATTTCCTCGGTTTCCGGAGGCAGTTTCACCGCGGCGTATTACGGTCTGTTCCGCGATCGACTATTCGCCGAGAACGACGGGTTTCTCGACAAGTTTCTCTACAAGGACATCCAAGCCGAACTTCTGAAGCAGCTCATCAACCCGCTCAATCTGGCCAGGCTGACATCACCGACATTCGGGCGGATCGATCTGGTGGCCGAGTACTACAACGAAAGCATCTTCGAGAAAAAAACCTTCGCCGATCTCGGGGCCAAGGGGCGGCCTTTTCTGATGATCAACGCAACGAACATGTCGAAGGGCGCGCGCTTCACGTTCACCCAAGATCAGTTCGACGTTCTTTGTTCCACGTTGGATCCTTTTCAGGTCGGGCGATCCGTGGCGGCGTCATCGAACTTTCCGATCGCCTTTACCCCGTTGCAAATCAGCAATTGGGCTGATCGATGCAAATGGCCCACGCCCAAATGGATCAAGACGGCGAGAAAGGATCAAGCGTTCGGCAAGAATCCCCGGCGCAACAATCGGGCCCGGCTCGTCGAGAGTTATCGCGACCAGGAAGAGCATCCCTACATTCATTTGCTGGATGGCGGGATCGCCGACAATATCGGCTTTCGTGGCCCCCTCGCGGCGCTTCAATCGAATGACACGCCGCTGAGCCTTCCGAGAATGATCAATCAAGGCGGGCCGGAGGGCCAGCCCCGCATCCGCAAGATCGTTGTCATCCTGGTCAATGCGCGCAACGCCCCGTCGGTTTCCTACGACAAGAAGCCGAGCCCGCCAGGCCTGATTACCGTGTTGAGCACGGTCGCGACCGTTCCGATGGACAACTATTCCTTCGACACGGTGGAGTTACTGCAAAAAACTTTCAGGAATTGGCAAGACGATCGCCGTCACCTCTACAAGAACCCCCGTGATGCCTACACGCCATGCTCGCCTCCGCCGAAGAACCTCCCCGCCCAGGGCCTGCAACCTCTCGACCTCTATCCGATCGTTGTCGGCTTTGAACAGATCGAGGATGGCGAGGAATATCTGGGGCACAACCGGGACTGGTACCTCTCGCTCCCGACATCCTTTGTCCTGGAGAGAGATCAAGTAGACACGATCCGCGAATTCGCCGGCGCGTTGCTCGAAAACACAGATGCATTCAAGGCACTCCGAAAATGCCTTGAATAGACCTCAGTGTCGGGCGATGGCGATCCCGCCGCCGCTTCTGGGGTCCGCGCCACCGCGCCAACCGCGATCGTCCCGGGAGATCACGTGAGCGCGGGCCATGATGGGGTCGAAACTGTGGGAGGATTGCGTCACGTCGTGGCCCATCGCCCGTAGCTTGGCGACCTCGGACGCCTCGACGCGCGCCTCGACCAGCACGCCCGCTCCCTCGGCGTGAATGCGCGGGACGGTTACCGCCTCGACCGGTGACATCTGGTAATCGACGATGTTCAGGATCGTCTGCAGAACCGCCGAGATGATGACGCTGCCGCCCAGCGCGCCGACGATGATCACCGGCTCGCCATCCTTCAGCAACATGGTCGGCACCATGCCGGTGGTGCGAGCCTTGCCGGGCATCATCGAGTTCGCCTTGCCGGGGATCGGATCGGCGAGCTTCATCGAGTTATTGTAGACAAAACCCAGCCCCTGCGTGACCACGCCGCTGCCGGTGCCGAGGGTATGGGTGACCGATACCGCGTTGCCGTCCTCGTCCCGTACCGAGAGATGGGTTGTGCAGGATGGCGGAGACGCCGGCGTCCGGGGCGGCGGGGTGGCGTCTCGGATCGCCGCTGCATGCTCCGCCGCGCGCTCGGCGGAGACCAGAAACTCCACGTCAACCGGCGTGAAGTCCGGATCGGCGAGGTGCTGGTCGCGGTCATGATGGGCATGGTCCATCGCCGAGGCGATCAGGTGCAGGCTCTCGGCCGTGCCGTGCCCCAACGATCGAAGGTCAAAATGCTCAAGAATCTGGAGCATCTGAATCAGGATCGCCCCACTGCCCGGCGGCGGGTTGGAGGCGACCGTCAACCCGCGATACTGGCCGAAGACCGGCGCGGCGGCGCGTGTCTGGTAACCCGCCAGATCCTCGGCGGTGACGAAGCCGCCATTGCGCTCCATATCCTCGGCGATCCTCGAGGCCAACGAGCCCCGATAAAAGCTCTCCGCGCCCTCTCGCGCCAGGGTATCGATCGTATCGGCCATGTCGGGATTGCGAATAATCTCTCCGACATCGGGGAGTTTATCGCCGGCCCGCAGATAGATATCGGCGCAGGCCTGGCTCGCCTTCAACCGGGTGATGCCATCGGCAATCCCCGGCCCCGTGGGCCGAGCCCAGAAGTCACGGACATGGCCGGCCAGGGGATAACCATCGCGGGCCAGACGGGAGGCCGGGGCCAGAAGGTCCTTCCATTCCCAGGTGCAGAGCCTGCGATGGGTCTCGGCGAAACCGGCGACGGTGCCCGGAGTCATGATGGCGGTATAGCCGAGCTCGCTTCTGAAATCCTCGAACAGGGTATAGCGGCTGATCTCGGAGCGGCCCGCCAGGTCCTTTTCCCACATGCCGGGCACGACCTTGGCCCCGGCCCTGTTGTGGAAGTCGATCATGCCGTGGCCGGCGCCTCTTGTATCGAAAAACTGGAGCGTCCCCATGCCGCCGATCCCGCACATGAAGGGATCGACGACCATCTGCGCGAAAGCCGTGGCGATCGCCGCGTCAAAGGCGTTGCCGCCTTTTTCCAGAACCTCCGCGCCAATGTCGGCGGCGCGGGGCTGCGGGCAAACGACCATACCCTTCATGAAAACTCTCCGATTAGGGCGCGACCATCAGGGGCGCGACGATCGCCGCCAATACCGCGCCGGTCTCCAGATGCTCTTCGCGGTAGTGACCTGCTTCGTGCAACAGATTGAGGGTCCCGAGCGTCCGGCCCGACAGCCGGACCGGCAGATTGATCGCCGAGCCCAATCCCATGGCCAGGATCTGCTCGTGGTCCGGAAATGCCCAGCGGATCGCGTCCGCGTCATTGCCGATAAACGGCTTGCCCTGGGTCAACAGCAAATCACCCCAGGGCGTCGGCCCCATGTGTTTGAAGCCTTGGACGGGATAGTCGTCGGGCCGGCTGGAATAGCGGCGCGTGACGGTTCCCGAGGCCGCGTCATGGATCAGCACCGTGAACAGCTGGTGCCCGATGACCTCCCCGAACACCGCGTCGGCCTCGCGCCAGACCGCGCCGGCCTCTGTTTCCCTCGCAACCGCCTCGGCCAGGGTTCTCGCCGCGTCAAGCAACGCCAAAATCAATCACCGAGCGAATGACCTTACCGGCCTTCATATTGGCGAAGCCCTCGTTGATTTCTTCCAGCTTGATCGTGTCGGAGACCCAATCGTCCAGATGCAGGCGGCCTTGCATATACAGCTCGATCAGGCGCGGCATATCCACCCGGAAACGGTTTGAGCCCATGGACGAGCCCTGAATCTTGCGCTCACGCAGGAAGTCAAAGCCATGCAGCTCGATCTTCTCGCCGAACGGCACCATGCCGACAATGGTCGCGGTCCCACCCATGGCCAGCATCTCGAAACTTTGCTCCGCCGTCTTCTTGGCGCCCATGCACTCGATCGCGTGGTGAACGCCGCCCTTGGTAAGCTCCATGATCTGCTCGACCGGGTCCCCGTCATTCGGGTTGACCAGATCCGTCGCGCCAAGCTTGGTGGCGAGCTGGAGCTTCACCGGGTTGGTGTCGACGGCGATGATCCGGCCCGCGCCCGCGATATGGGCACCATTGACCGCCGCCATGCCGACGCCGCCGCAACCGATCACCGCGACGGTCTCGCCCCACTTGACCCCGGCGGTATTGACCGCCGCGCCGAAGCCGGTGATCACGCCGCAGCCGATCAAGGCCGCGCGGTCGAAAGGCATATCCTCGCGGATTTTCACGATGGCGTTCTCATGCACCAGCATCTGCTCGGCGAAGGAGGAGAGATTGAAGCCGGTGTGCAATTGCTCGGGCTTTTCCCATTCCAGCCGCTTGGCTTGACCCGGCGGCATCTTGACGTCGGTGTTGCTGCAGATCATCGGTCGGCCCGTGGTGCAGTTCTCGCAAATCCCACAGAACACAGAGAGACAGGTGATGACGTGGTCGCCAGGCTTTACATAAGTCACCTCCGAGCCGACCTGCTCGACAATGCCGGCGGATTCGTGGCCCAGCACCACCGGCAACGGATGCGGGTAGAGCCCCTCCATGAAATGCAGGTCCGAGTGACACAAACCGGCGACGGCGGTGCGGATCATCACCTCCCGGGCCTGAGGCTTGCGAACCGTGACCTCCTCGATCACCAGCGGCGTGTTCGGCTCGTATAGGACGGCGGCTTTCATGGCTTGGACACTCCCTCGTCGATCAATCTGTCTCGGGGGAACTGTCCCAGACCACCGGTGGTCTTGTAAAGCCGGCAAGGGCGCCCGCGATCAGCAGAACCATGATCCTCGCGCGGGTCATGCGCGCGCCGGCATCATTGTTTCGTGGCATCCGTCGATACGACCTTTAAGAAGAAGCACGAATGACGCGCGAGGGAAGAACCATGGGCAAAACGCTTTTCCACAAGATCTGGGACGAGCACGTCATCCACGAGCGCGAGGACGGCAATGTTCTGCTCTATATCGACCGACATCTTACCCACGACCTGCATCATCGCCTGTTTCCCCTGATCAAGGCACAGGGGCTTTCGGTCAAGGAACCGGACAAGCTTTTCGGGGTTCCGGACCATAGCGTCCCCACCACCGCCAAGACCGTCGACGACATTCCCGAGGGCGAAATGCGCGATACCGTCGTCGGCCTGCAGAAGGCGGCGGATGAGTACGGGTTCCATCATTTCGGCATGACCGACGACCGGCACGGCATTGTCCATGTCGTGGGCCCGGAACAGGGGATCACCCTGCCCGGCATCACCCTGGTTTGCGGCGACTCCCATACCTCCACCCATGGCGCGCTGGGCTGTATCGCCTTTGGCATCGGCTCCACCGAGGTGCAGCACGTCCTTGCCACCCAAACCCTGTGGCAGCGCAAGCCCAAGACGATGCGGATAACGGTGACCGGGTCTCTCGGCTTCGGCGTCAGCGGCAAGGACGTGATTCTCGCGGTGATCCGCGCCATCGGCGCGGCGGGCGGGACCGGATACGCGATCGAATATGCCGGATCGGCCATCGATGGCATGTCGATGGAAGGGCGGATGACCCTCTGCAACATGACCATCGAGGCGGGGGCTCGCTTCGGTTTGATCGCGCCCGACGACAAGACCATCACCTATTGCAAGGGCCGGCCTTTCGCGCCCACGGGAGCCAAATGGGAGCAAGCCGAGGTCTATTGGCGGGGCCTCGTCTCCGACACCGACGCGGCGTTCGATCACGAGATTACTTTGGATGGCGACGAGATCGCGCCGATGGTCACCTGGGGCAACAGCCCGCAATGGGCGCTCCCCGTCACCGAAACCGTCCCCGACCCGGCGCGCGAGAGCGACCCGTTGGTCCAGGCGGACATGCAAGCCTCGCTCGACTACATGGAATTGAAACCCGGCATGGCGCTCTCGGAGATCAAGATCGACACGGTCTTCATCGGCGCCTGCACCAATAGCCGTATCGAGGATCTGCGCGCCGCCGCCGCCGTCGCCAAGGGACGCAAGGCCAAGACCCGAACCCTGGTGGTACCTGGCTCCGGCTTGGTGAAAAAACAGGCCGAGGCCGAGGGCCTCGACACAATCTTCCTCGAGGCCGGCATGGAGTGGCGCGAGCCCGGCTGCTCGATGTGCATCGCGCTTAACGGAGACATGCTGGCGCCGGGAGAGCGCGCCGCCTCGACCAGCAACCGGAACTTCCGGGGCCGGCAAGGCCAGGGCAGTCGGACCCATCTGCTAAGCCCGGCGATGGCCGCCGCGGCCGCGGTAACCGGGCACCTCTCGGATGTCCGCGATCTGATGAAGGAGGAGCGGTCATGAGCGGGAAGCCGAAACTGGAACCCTTCACCACCTTCGCCTCGGTCGCGGTCCCCATTGATATCGCGAATTGCGACACCGATCAGATCATCCCCGGCCGCTTCCTGCGCAAGAGCGCCGACGATCCGGACTACCACAGGATTTTGTTGCATGACCTGCGTTTCAAGCCCGATGGGAGCGAGACGGATTTCGTCTATAACCGCCCGCCCTATCGCGGGGGACGGATTTTCGTCGCCGACATCAATTGGGGCTGCGGCTCGTCGCGCGAGCACGCGGTCTCGGTCCTGACCGCCAATGGCGTTCGCTCGGTCATCGCGCCGAGCTTTGGCGATATCCACTACAACAACTGCATCAAAAACGGCGTGCTGCCGATCCAGCTGTCCTCCGAGGATTGCGCCACCCTGCGCCGGCAACTCCGCGAGAGCCCCGGCGCCGAGATCGCCGTGGACCTGGAAACCCAGAGCCTGACCGGCCCCGACCAGACCCGTTACGACTTCACGATCGATGCCTTTGACAAGCATCGTCTGCTGAATGGCCTCGATGATGTCGGTCTGACCTTGGCGTTCGAGGACGAGATCTCCGCCTTCAAGACCAAGTATGCCGCCAAGCACGATTGGGCGACGTAACCCACCTGCCCCGCCCGATGCGCGTTTCCGATCATCCCGACAGATACGAGGACCCACCCCATGAGCAAGCGCCTGCAAGACAAAATCGCAATCGTCACCGGGGCCGGCTGCGTCGGGCCGGGCTGGGGCAATGGCCGCTCGATCACCTATCGCTTCATCGAGGAAGGCGCCAAGGTCTTCGCGGTGGATCTA
>JADHLJ010000070.1 GCA_016780745.1 Alphaproteobacteria bacterium
AAGGCGATCAACGCCCGCGCCCGCGAAGAGCGGCATTTCGATGGTTTCGATATCCGGCGCCGCGATCTTGAGCGTGGCGATCCTCTGGCCTTTCTCGATCGGCGCCGGGATCGGCTCCTCGACGACCACGCTCACCTTCAGATTCTTGCGCGCCAATCGCGGCAGGGTGAGATGCACATCCTCGCCCAAAACGAGAGGAACGGTCTTGGCCGTCCCGAGCCATACGTCGACGCTCTCGACAGGCTCGCCGGCGCTCAGCAGGTTGTAGTTATCGAACTCGCGAAAGCCCCACTCGATCAGTGACTGGGATTCCGAGGTTCGGGCGCGCACGCTGCCCAGGCCATTGACCACGAGAACCAGACGACGTCCCGCGCGCTTCACCGACGCGGTCAGCCCGTATCCGGCGGCGTTGGTATGGCCGGTCTTTAGGCCATCCGCGCCGATCCCCTTGTAAAGAAGCGGGTTCCGGTTGCCCTGCTTGATTTTGTTGTAGGTGAACGTGGTTTCCGAATAGATCGGATAGAATTCCGGGAAGTCACGGATTGTCGCGATCGCCAAGGTTACCAGATCGCGCGCCGTCATCCGGTGCTCCGGGTCGGGCCAGCCGGTGACGTTGCGATAGGTGGTGTCCATCATGCCGAGTTCGCGCGCTTTCTCGGTCATGGCCTCGGCGAACGCGGCCTCGCTACCCTCCAGGGCCTCGGCGAGCGCGATCGCCGCGTCGTTGCCGCTTTGCACGATGATCCCGCGCAGAATGTCCTCAACCTTCACCCGGCTGTTCACCTCGACGAACATCTTGGAGCCGCCCTTGCGCCAGGCTTTCTCGCTGATCGGGATTTCGTCGTTGAGGGACAGACGGCCCTGCTTGATCCGGTCGAAGGCGAGATAGGCGGTCATGATCTTGCTCATCGACGCCGGTGGCATCAGCGTATCGGGGTTCTTCTCGAACAAGACCGCGCCGGTGTCGTAATCCACCAGAAGCGCTTCTCGCGCCGTGGTGTCGATCGCAAGCGCCGGCGGCGCGCCGAGCACGAGGCCGCACAAACCGGCGACCACCATCACCCGCGTCAACGAAGCTTGAAAACCCATGCCTATCCTCTCCGGTTTCGCCTGGCTTTCAACGCCCACCGACGGCCCTATCCAGCCTCGACATTATCCAGGAAAGTTGAAGAAATTATGGCGACCATGCCGGCGTACCCTATTCGACAATGATACGCGCGCCCGGAAAACCGCGAGCGATCACGCGCTCAAGGACCTTATCCGCGTGTTCCACGTCGCGCAGGGGACCGATGCGCACCCGGTAGAATTGGCGTCCCCTCACCTCGGCGCCATAGACATCGGCGGAGCCGATATCCGACAGTTTCGACTTGAGCCGCGCCGCGTTATCCGGTTCCGAAAACGACGCCGCCTGGACAAATAGATTGGTGGGCTCGACCGGCTGGTCGGTGAGGACCTCGCCCTTGCTTTGCCGGGTCAATTCAACCGCGCTTGGCGCCGGCTTACGGGGCTCGGCCGTCTCTTCCTTGGGTTTGGGGGCTTCGGTCGCGCCCGGGACAGGGGTCAGGCTTTCAACCGATACCGTCGCGACGGGCACCGCGTCCGGAGCGTTTTCGTTGGCCGACGCGATCACCGGGCGCGGCTTGCCGCCATTTCGCGCCAATTCGGCCGCCGCGCGGCTTTCCTCGGGCAGAATTTGCACCCTGACCTTGGCGATCCCCTGCCGCTCGAAACCCAGCAACTGCGCGCCCCGCTTCGAGAGATCGATGATCCGCCCATGCGCGAATGGCCCGCGATCATTGATCCGGACGACCAGGGCCCGCCCGTTGCCCAGATTGGTGACCCGAACGACGCTCGGCAAGGGCAAGGTCCGATGCGCCGCGCTGACGCCGTTTTGGTCAAAGGTCTCGCCATTGGCGGTCGGCTTGCCATGAAAATTAGGGCCGTACCAGGACGCGACCCCGGTCTCGTCATAGGTGAAGTCGACGCGCGGGTAATACCAGACACCTTTGATCTGATAGGGATTGCCGACCTTATAGCGCCCTTTCGAGGCCGGTTTCTCGACGGCGGAGCGAATTTCCTTGGCCGCGGTCGCGATGAACTCGGTCTCGGCGCATCCGCCAAGCACAAGAGTCAGAGCGAGCCCAACGGCGGCGAGACCGCCTCGATGCCCGCGTCGTGTCCCCGCCGGCGTCGAAAATCGACTCGCTCGCGAATGGGACGCTCTTTGGTACGCTATCGGCATAGCTCGATCACTCTTCCCCACCCGCGACTCGCGCTCCGTCACCGCAACCGATCCGACAAGGTACCCACCGCGACCGCGAAGTAGTCGGAGCGGTTCCAACGCAGGATGACGTGATAGTTGTGATAGGCGATGAAGACCGGCTCGAGGCTCTTCTTCTCCGGCGAGATCAGCGACGCCGCCAGATCCCGGCTCGGCAGCGCGCCGCCATCGGCCTTGCGAACCCCAAGCGCCGACCATTCGGACAGCGACTTCATCGGCTTTCGACCGGTCATCTTGGGGTCAAAATTCGCGGGAATCGACGCCGGTCGGCCCCAGGTAAGGTCATCGCGCCAACCGGATTTCGACAGATAATTGGCGATCGAGGCAAAGACATCCGGCAGAGTGCCCCAGATATCCTTGGCGCCATCGCCGTCATGATCAACCGCGTAGGCCTGGAAACTAGACGGCATGAACTGGTTTTGGCCCATGGCGCCGGCCCAAGAGCCCTTCATGTCCGACGCCGCGATATGACCCTGGTCGATGATCCCCAAGGCCAGCATCAGCTCCTTGCGGAAGAACTTGCTGCGCCGCCCGTCATGGGCCAGCGTCGCCAGGGACGCGATGACGGGAAAACCGCCGGTAATCCGTCCGAAATCGGTTTCGATCGCCCAAAGCGCGACGATGAAACGCGGCTGAACCCGGTACTTTTTCGAGATCTCGGCGAGCAGTTCGCGGTGTTCCGCCAGCTTTTGCTTGCCGATCCGCACCCGGCGATCATTGACCACCCGCTGCATGTATTTTTTGAACGTCAGGGTGAATTCCGGTTGCCGGCGATCGAGTTCAATCACCCGGCCAATCGGCTCAACACCCTTGAACGCGGCATCCAGGGTCGCCTCGCTAATGCCTTTCGATCGCGCCTCGGCGCGCACCCCTTTCAGCCAGGTCGAAAATTCCTCGCCCGCCGAAGCCGCTCCGGGCGACAGGCATGTCAGGATCAAACTGAAAACAAGAGCCGCCGATAGCCGAGACATCGCATTTCTCGCGGAACATGATTAATCCGTATCTTGTGACATAGGCGGCCATGACACGCAAGATCTGCCACGAAATCTTGATCGAAACGGCATTTTTAGTTACGTTTTGCCGACGCATCGCCGCCGCCGCGGGCCAGACGGGAAACCTTTGTCCGACTCGCCTTCACGCCCCGAAGGCGGCCGGGTGGTATCAATCGCCGGCGTCAGGCGCCTTTCTCGGCGATTGCGAGACGCACGCGCTTTTCCACCCGCTCGGGCACGAATTGATGTATCTCGCCGCCGAGGATCGCGATCTCCTTGACCAGACGCGAGGCGATGAACTGATGGCGTTCCGAGGCCATCAGGAAGACCGTCTCAACCTCGGGATTGAGTCGTGAATTCATCCCAACCATCTGAAATTCATAGTCGAAATCGGATACCGCGCGCAGCCCGCGAATGATGAAACGGGCGTTGTTCTCCTCGGCGAAATGCATCAGCAGATTGCCGAAGGAGGTCACCTCGATTTCACAATGATGGCCGGTGCGTCGGTTGTCCTGATGGATCGCCTCGAGCTCATCGCGGACCATTTCCGTACGCTCGTCGAGGCTGAACATCGGCCCCTTGCCCGGATTTCGAGCAGCCCCGACAATCAGCTTGTCCATCATCTTGCTCGCTCGCCGGATGATGTCGATATGGCCGTTCGTGATCGGGTCGAACGTGCCGGGATAGACACCAATACGCATGTCAGCCTCCGATTAATCTCAGTGCCATTGCTATTGGTTCACGCGCGCCAGATCAAGCCGTCGGCTCGGGGGTATCATCATCCGGGTCGGATTGATCGTCATTCCCCTCGATTTCGCCCTCTTCGCCCTCTTGATCGACGGTCTCCGGATCCTCTTCGTCGTCATCGCCGGAGTCCTCACCGGAGTCCTCGCCGATCAGGCTCACCGAGACGACCTGTTCATCATCGCTGACCCGGAAGACCCAGACACCCTGGGTACGGCGGCCCTTGATCCCGATTTCATCGACGGCGCAACGGATCAGCTGGCCGGCGTCGGTGACCAACATGATCTGATCCGAGTGATTGACCGGGAAGGCGGATATCACGTCTCCGACCTTGTCGGTCATATCCATGTTCCAGATGCCCTGGCCGCCGCGATTGGTGATCCGATACTCATAAGCCGAGGTGCGCTTGCCGATGCCGGTTGAGGTGACCGTCAGGATGAACTCCTCCGCCGCGCCCAGCATGGCCAGGCGTTCCTCGCTCAGCATGAATTCCGGTGGCGGCGACGCCTCGCCTTTGCTCTCGCCTTCGCCCTCGCCCGGCAGTTTTCGCAGATGCGCGGTTTGCCGCAGATACACCTCGCGCTCGTGTTGATCGGTCCCCGGCACGTCCTCGTACTCGACATGGCGCAGGATCGACATCGAGACCACGACGTCGTCCTTGGCGAGCCTGATGCCGCGCACGCCCATCGAGCCGCGACTCTGGAACACCCGCACATCCGAGGTCTGGAATCGGATCGCCTTGCCCTTGCGGGTGGCGAGCAGCACGTCGCTATCCTCGGTGCAGGGTTGCACGCTGATCAACTGATCGCCGTCATCCAGTTTCATGGCGATCTTGCCGTTGCGGCGGATCTCGGTGAAATCGGACAGGGCGTTGCGGCGCACGGTGCCGGCCGAGGTCGCGAACATGACGTGCAGATCGCCCCAGGCCTCTTCGTCGGCGGGCATCGGCATGACCGTCTGGATCCACTCCCCTTCCTCCAGGGGCAGCAGATTGACCATCGCCTTGCCGCGCGCCTGCGGCGTCGCCAGCGGCAGGCGGTAGACCTTCATCTGGTAGACCATGCCGCGCGAGGTGAAGAACAGAATCGGCGTGTGGGTATTGGCCACGAACAGCCGGTTGACCACATCTTCCGCGCGGGTGGACATACCCGATCGGCCCTTGCCGCCCCGGCGCTGGGCCCGATAGGCCGACAGGGGCACCCGCTTGATGTAGCCGTTGAGGCTGACCGTGACGACCATGTCCTCGCGCTGGATAAGATCCTCGATATCGTGCTCGAACTCGTTCTCCTCGAGCACCGTGCGGCGCGGGGTCGAGAAGGTCTCCTTCGCCGCGATCAGCTCCTCGCGCATCACGTCCAACAGACGCGGGCGCGATTGCAGGATCTCGAGATATTCCGCGATCTTGCCGGCGAGTTCCTGGGTCTCCTCGACCAGCTTGGAGCGTTCCATGCCGGTCAACCGCTGCAAGCGCAGTTCCAGGATCGCCCGGGCTTGCGCGTCCGACAGCCGGTAGCGGCCATCGATGACCTTATGGCCCGGATCGTCGATGATCGCGATGAAGTCGGCGACACCCTCGGCGGACCAATCCCGCGACGTCATTTCGCGGCGCGCCTCGGGGGCATCGGCGGCGGCGCGGATCAGGGCGATCATCTCGTCGATATTGTTGAGCGCCACCAGCAAGCCGGCCAAGACATGCGCCCGGTCCCGCGCCCGGCGCAACAAATAGGCGGTGCGGCGCGTAATCACCTGCTCGCGGAAAGCGACGAAGGCACTGATGATATCGCGCAGGTTAAGCTGTTCCGGACGTCCCTGGTTCAACGCCAACATGTTCACGCCGAACGAGGTCTGCATCGCGGTGAAGCGATAGAGCTGCGCCAACACCACTTCGGGCACCGAGTCGCGTTTCAGCTCGATCACCACGCGCACGCCGTCGCGATCGCTCTCGTCGCGCAGGTCGGAGATACCCTCAACGATCTTCTCGCGGACGATCTCGCCGATCCGCTCCATCATCCGGGCCTTGTTCACCTGATAGGGGATCTCGGAGACGATGATCGCGAAGCGGTCCTTGCGGATTTCCTGGATCTCCGCCTTGGCCCGCATGATCACCGAGCCACGCCCGGTGTGATAGGCCTCCCGGATACCGGCGCGGCCGAGAATACTACCCCCGGTCGGGAAGTCGGGCCCCGGCACGATCTCCATCAATTCCTCGATGGTGATCCCGGGATTGTCGATATAGCCGAGGCAAGCGTCGACCACTTCGCCAAGATTGTGCGGCGGGATGTTGGTGGCCATGCCGACCGCGATGCCACCGGCGCCGTTGACCAGCAGATTGGGGAACTCCGCCGGCAGAACCGAGGGCTCGGTCGTGCTCTCGTCGTAGTTGGGGACGAAATCGACGGTGTCCTTGTCGATATCCCGCAGCAGCCCCTCGGCGGATTTCGCCAACCGCGCCTCGGTATACCGATGCGCCGCCGGGGGATCGCCGTCCATCGAGCCGAAATTGCCCTGGCCGTCGACCAGGGGCAGGCGCATGGAGAAATCCTGCGCCATGCGGACCATGGTGTCGTAGATCGCGCTGTCGCCATGCGGGTGATACATACCCATCACGTCACCGACGATACGCGCCGATTTACGGTACGGACGGGTCCAGTCGTAACCGCCATCCTTCATCGCGTAGAGAATGCGGCGATGGACGGGTTTGAGCCCGTCGCGGACGTCCGGGAGCGCTCGAGACACGATCACGCTCATCGCGTAGTCGAGGTAGGAGCGCTTCATTTCGTCTTCGATTGAAACGGGCGCGATGTCGGGAAGATGCTGGTCCGAATCGGTCACGATACTGCCGTGTGAGTTGCGCTAAATTCGCTTTCCACGAGGTCAAGGAGACGCCCCGCGATTCGCTATGAGTTTGTAACATATTTCGCATCCGCGAACAATGCCGCGAGGCAAACGAGAGATCTCGATTTTTCCCTTATTTCAATGACTTACAATATCGTAGCAAATAAGATCGCGGCGCCCTCCCGATGCATGCCCCTCGCCCGACCAAATCACCCGTATCCCAGGCGAAGGCCAGGGCCGCTTCCGCCGGCGCTCGCACCTCGGGAGAGGTGTGAAAGGGGCACCCAATGCCGCTGGCGCGACGGTGGAACCAGCGACGGAAGCGGCCCTGGGTCAAGCCCAGGGATACGGGTTTGGGGTGAGCGGCGGCGCTTCATCCGGCCACGCTCTCCGCTCTCCACGACTTGCCTCGCATCCCTGGCGAAGGCCAGGGCCGCTTCCGCTGGCGTTTGCGACGCGGGAGAGGTGCGAAAGGGGCACCCAATGCCGCCGGCGCGACGGTGGAACCAGCGGCGGAAGCGGCCCTGGGTCAAGCCCAGGGATACGGGTTTGGGGTGAGCGGCGGCGCTTCATCCGGCCACGCTCTCCGCCTTTCCACGACCTTCCCCGTATCCCTGGACTTGATCCAGGGCCTCTGCCGCTGACGCTGGCAACGGGGCGAATGATGGAAAGCATGGAGGCACCGTCCGCCGGGAACCATCGACGGTAGTGACCCTGGGTCAAACCCAGGGATACGGCTACAATATTTCCGTACGGTTTCGAACTTCTCGCATCCCTAGTTCAAGCCCAGGGATACGGGGATCCAGGGGTGCCGGCTCGCTCGGCTAGAACGGGATTTCGTCGTCCAGATCGTCGGGACCGCCCGCCGGGGCGCCGCGGCCACCGCCGCCGCCGTCGCTTGGAGCACCGCCACCACCACCGCCGCCGTAGCCGCCGCTTTGGTCGTAGTCGTCATAGCCGCCGCCGCCGCCGCCGCCACCGGCGCCGCCCGGGCCGCCATCTCCGCGCCCGCCGAGCATGGTCAGCTCGCCGCGATAGCGTTGCAGCACCACCTCGGTCGTATAGCGTTCCTGCCCCTGTTGGTCGGTCCATTTGCGGGTCTGCAGCTGACCCTCGACATAGATCGAGGAGCCCTTGCGCAGATACTGCTCGGCGACCTTGGCGAGGTTCTCGTTGAAGATCACCACCCGATGCCACTCGGTGCGCTCGCGACGCTCGCCGCTAGTCCGGTCGCGCCAGGTCTCGGAGGTGGCGATGGAAAGCTGCACGATCTTGCCGCCGTCCTGCATGCTGCGTATCTCGGGGTCACGACCGAGATTTCCAACCAGAATGACCTTGTTAACGCTACCAGCCATGATTTCCGCCCACGGTTCGATGTCGAATCGACCGCACTGTCCCACACCCGGGACAGGTGAAACAACGGGCAGTGCGCGCTTTTGGTCCGATTGCGGCAAGATTTTTTGATCCGCTCATCATCCCGAAAATTGGTATTGAGCGCCAACACCTTGAATCAAAATGGAGATGTCCGGTTGTCCACAATTTACCCCCAAAAGAAGTGCCGCCGATCAACTTCTGGCAGTGGCCATTGCTCCCGCCGGGGCCATATATTGTCGGTTCCGACTCACTCCCGAGCATTGGCGAAGGCGGCATGAACGGTCACGGCGAGAGACAATCCATTCACGTGCGCGGCGCGCGGGAGCACAACCTGCGCGATGTCGATGTGGATCTGCCCCGCGACCGGCTGATCGTGATCACCGGGCTGAGCGGCTCCGGCAAGTCCTCGCTCGCCTTCGATACGATCTACGCCGAGGGTCAGCGCCGCTATGTCGAGAGCCTGTCGGCCTATGCGCGCCAGTTTCTGGAGCTGATGCAAAAGCCCGACGTGGATCTGATCGAGGGGCTCTCGCCGGCAATCTCGATCGAGCAGAAGACCACCTCGCGCAACCCGCGCTCCACCGTCGGCACGGTGACCGAGATCTATGACTATCTCCGGCTGCTCTACGCCCGGGTCGGCATCCCCTACTCGCCGGCGACGGGCCTGCCGATCGAAAGCCAGACCGTCAGCCAGATGGTCGACGCGATCCTCGCCCTGCCCGAGGGCACGCGGCTCTATCTGATGGCGCCGATCGCGCGCGGCAAAAAGGGCGAGTTCAAGCGCGAGCTGGCGGATCTGCGCAAGCGTGGCTTTCAGCGGGTCAAGGTCGATGGCGAGATGCTGGAGATCGACGAGGTTCCCGCCCTCGACAAGAAATACAAGCATGACATCGAGGTGGTGGTTGACCGGCTGGTGGTGCGCGAGGGGTTGCAGACCCGGCTCGCCGATTCCATCGAGACGGCGTTGGAACTTTCCGACGGATTGCTCTTCGCCGAGGACGCGACCAGCGGTGACCGGCATACCTTCTCGGCCAAGTTCGCCTGTCCGGTCTCGGGCTTCACCATCGATGAGATCGAGCCTCGGCTGTTCTCGTTCAACAACCCCTTCGGCGCCTGCCCGGCCTGTGACGGCCTCGGCACCAAGATGTATTTCGACGCGGAGCTGGTGGTGCCGGACCGCGCCAAGGCGTTGAAAGGCGGCGCCATCGCGCCTTGGGCGAATTCCTCGTCGAAATACTACATGCAGACCCTCGAGAGCCTGGCCAAGCATTTCAGGGCCAAGATGGACACGCCCTTCCAGGACTTGTCCGAAAAGGTGCAAAAGGCGGTTCTGTATGGGACCGGGTCCGAGCCGGTAGTGATGACCTATGACGACGGGTTGCGCCGCTATCAGACCACCAAGCCGTTCGAGGGCCTGATCCCGAACATGGAGCGCCGCTTCAAGGAGACGGATTCCGCCTGGGCGCGCGAGGAGCTATCCAAGTATCAGGCCGTCGCACCCTGCGAAGCCTGCGCCGGACAGCGGCTGAAACCCGCCGCCCTGGCGGTGAAGATCGCCGGGCTCACGGTCTCGCAAGTCACGGATATGTCGATCTCCGAGGCGGTCCGGTGGTTCGACGCCCTGGATGGGGATCTCACCGACAAACAGGCCGAGATCGCCTATCGTATCCTGAAGGAGATCAAGGAGCGGTTGGGCTTCCTTAACAATGTCGGGCTCGACTATCTGACCCTGTCGCGAAACTCGGGCACCTTGTCCGGCGGCGAGAGCCAGCGCATTCGTCTGGCCTCGCAGATCGGCTCGGGCCTGACCGGCGTGCTCTATGTGTTGGACGAGCCATCCATCGGCCTGCATCAGCGCGACAATGACCGGCTGCTGGAAACCCTCAAGCGGCTGCGCGATCTCGGCAACACCGTGATCGTGGTCGAGCATGACGAGGACGCCATCCGCCAGGCCGACTATGTGGTCGATATGGGCCCCGGCGCTGGTGTGCTTGGCGGCAACGTGGTGGCGTGCGGCACGCCGGAAGAGGTCATGCGCGCGCCGGACAGCCTGACCGGCCAATATCTCACCGGCTTCCGGCAGATCCCGCTGCCGTCGCGCCGCCGCAAGGCCAAACGCGGCAAGAGACTGACCCTCAAGGGCGCGCGCGCGAACAACCTACAATCCGTTGACGTGAAGATACCGCTGGGCACCTTCACCTGCGTGACGGGCGTCTCCGGCGGCGGCAAATCCTCGCTGATCATCGAGACGCTTTGGAAGGCGGTGGCAAGACGGCTACACGGCTCGCGCGAGATTCCGGGACCGCATGACGGGCTGGACGGGCTTGAGCATATCGACAAGGTCGTCGATATCGATCAGTCCCCGATCGGTCGGACCCCGCGCTCGAACCCGGCGACCTATACCGGCGCCTTCACCCCGATCCGCGACTGGTTCGCCGGTCTGCCCGAGGCCAAGGCCCGGGGCTACGCGGCCGGCCGGTTCTCGTTCAACGTCAAGGGCGGGCGCTGCGAGGCCTGTCAGGGCGACGGGGTGATCAAGATCGAGATGCACTTCCTGCCCGATGTCTATGTCCAATGCGACGTCTGCAAGGGCCAGCGCTACAACCGCGAGACCCTGGAGGTCGGCTATCGCGGCAAATCGATCGCCCAGGTCCTGGACATGACCGTCGACGAGGGCGCTGATTTCTTCAAGGCGGTCCCCTCAATCCGCGACAAGCTGGTCACCCTTCAGCAGGTCGGCCTCGGCTATATCAAGGTCGGCCAACCGGCGACGACGCTTTCCGGCGGCGAGGCGCAGCGGGTCAAGCTCGCCAAGGAGTTGTCACGCCGGGCCACCGGCAAGACGCTGTACATCCTGGACGAGCCGACCACCGGATTGCATTTCGACGATGTGCGCAAGCTGCTCGACGTGCTCCAGGCCCTGGTCGAGCACGGCAATACCGTTGTCGTGATCGAGCATAATCTGGAGGTCATCAAGACCGCCGACTGGATCATCGATCTCGGCCCGCTCGGCGGTGCCGGCGGCGGGCGCGTGGTCGCCGAGGGCACGCCGGAAGCGGTGTCCGAGGTCGAGGAGAGCTTTACCGGTCAGTATCTCGTCCCCTATCTCGCCCGGCAAAGCCAGCGCCGCTCGGCCTAACCCCGGAGGCGGTCCTTGGCCTCCGGAAACACGCCTCCCAAGCACTCGGACCTCCCGGCGAAGCTGGACCGAGCCCTGGCCCTGCACGGGGCCGGCGACTTCGCCGAAGCGCTGACGCTTTATGACGAAGCCGCGCTGGCTCTGCCGGGAAACCACCGGCTTTGGGCGGCGGTTGCCGCCGTCGCGCTGGATCTCGGCGACCTTGACCGCGCACGGACCGCGATTGGCCGCGCCCTGGTACTCGCGCCCAGCGATCCAGCTTTCCTGGTAAACGCCTCCGGCATCGCGCTTCGCCGCGACGACAAACCGGAGGCCGAGACAGCCGCGCGCCGGGCATTGACCGTCGCGCCGCTCCATCCAACCGCCCTCAACAATCTCGCGAGATCGCTTTCCGGCACGAACCGACCCGCCGCCCAAGACCAGGCGTCGCGACGCACCGGGGTGGTTCAGCCGGGCGATCCGGTGGCGTTGATGGCCAGGGTTCTATGGGCCTCGGAGACCGGAGAGCCGTTCGCCGCGACACGCGCCGCCGCGCGCGGGCTTTGTGTCCTGCCGGGAGATCCAACATTTCTGTCCAATCTCGGCGCCGCGTGGGCTGAACAAGGCGACAACAAAGCCGCGCTTAGGGCCTATCGTCAAAGCCTGATCTCCGCGCCGGGTTTCGCCCCCGCCTGGTACAATCTCGGCAATCTATTCGAGCGAGAGGCCGACATCGCCGCGTCAGTCCGCGCCCATGACAGGGCGGTACTCCTGGCGCCCCACAACGCCGATTATCAATTCAATCGCGCGCTGATGGTGTTGTTGTCGGGTGATTTCGCCCGGGGCTTCGCGGCATTGGAGCATCGCTGGCGATCCAAGGCCCAAACCACGGCCTGGCGAGAGCCGGGCCGCGACCTCTGGGACGGACGAAGACTAAACGGCGAAACAGTGCTGGTCTGGGCCGAGCAAGGGCTGGGCGACACCCTTCATTTCAGCCGTTATATGCGCCTGATCACCGAACGCGGGGGCACGCCCCATCTGGATGCGCAGCCGGAACTTGGCCCCCTGCTTCGCCTCTCGCCGGAAACCGGAACCGTTTTTGCTCGCGGCGAGGACGCCCCGCCGATCGCGGATTACCACATTCCCATGATGTCCCTGGCGCGGCTCGCGGGACATTCACCCGATAGCGTTCCCCCGCCGATTTCCTTCCAGGACTTGCCGGCCCCCTGGATCCATTCCAAGACGCCGGACATGCTCGACGTTGGCCTCGCCTGGGCCGGTAACCCGAAGCACCGCCGCGACCACGAACGCTCAATGCGCTTGGAGCTTCTAGCGCCACTCGCGGCGCTTGCGAATGTCCGGTTGCACGTCATCCAGCATGGCGAGGCGCTTGAGCAGATCGAGACCTGCTCGTTCAAGGATCGGTTGGTTATCCACCCGATAACCCGCGACTTTCTGGAGACCGCCGCGCTGGTCCGCGGCCTGGACCTGATGATCACGGTCGATACCGCCAACGGCCATCTCGCGGGCACGCTTGGCGTCGAGACCTGGATTCTAATCGCGCATGTCCCGGATTGGCGCTGGCTGATGCATCGATCCGACAGTATCTGGTATCCGGACGCCCGGCTCTACCGTCAGGATCGATCCAGGACCTGGGAGCCGGTGATCGCCCGGGTTGCCCGGGACCTCTCTCAATTCAAGCGAGGACTCAAGTAATCGAGAATACCGCGCCGAACTGTCCCATCGCCGGCGCGACACCGATCCCCTGGACATAATCGAAGCCCATCTTGCGGGCCATGGTGGCGGCGTCGATGGACGCGGCGCCGGTAAAAAAGCCCCGTGACTTGCCGGTGCGATTGCGCACGAGGAACGCACCGAGCGCCCGCCCATCCAAATCCGACGGCTCGGTCATGCCGGCACCGTCCGCCGCCATGCCGATCAGCGAGACACCGCCGAGTTTCTCGCCCCTCTCGAAGCCGACATGAAAACGCCCAACGAACCCGGCCACGAAAGGCGCGACATAGGCGAAAACCCCGTGCAGCTTTGACTGGGGAATATCATCGGGGATGCCATCAACCATGAGGATCAAGCGCTTCGAGCTGACCTGTGGCAGCTCTCGGCATTGGTCGAGATAGGCCTCGCGGAACCGTTTGACGTCCAGGGTTTCCAGATGCACCGGCACGATCAGGAACGCACGTTTCTTATTCTCCACCGCCTCGGTAAGCGCCGGGGTCGCCGCGCCGAGCGCGAAAGTATCCAGCGCCGCCTCAAGCGCGCCGGACTCGCTCGCGACCTCCGGCATCTTGCCCTCGGGCACCACCACATTGGCCTGGTACATGGAAACCAGGCGCTTACGGATATTGGCGACCGGCCAGAAGGTCAGGCGCATTTCATCCTTGGCTTCGTCGAAGGCGCGGCGCTCCTCGGCTTCCTTCTCGTCACGCGCCTCCTCGACGGATTTGGAGAGATCCTCGGCCGAACCAAGCTTCTCCGGGTCTTTCGCCGGCACCTAGAAGACCATCGCCTTGGCGCTCAGCCCCTCGGTCCGGTCGTTGAAACCGTGCAGGGTCCGGTTCACCTCGTCGGAAATCCGCTTGGCCCGACGTTCGGCGAGCGCGGTGTCGGTCTTGGCGAACAGCACGATGAATTGCTCGTCATTGGCCAGGACGTAGATGTCCTCGCGCGAGATGTGCTTCTTGATGATCGACTCGGTCAGCAGATGCACCCGAGCCTTAACCTTGGGCCAATTGTCGCCAAAGCTCTCGCTAACATGCTCGAAGCCCAGGAGTTGGATATTACCGGCCAGAAGCGCGCGGGCGGCGTTCTCGTTGGCCTTGCAGAAGGCCAGCATGCGTTTCTTGAAAACCGCCGGGTTGCTGGCATCCAGCTTCTGGTCGGAATAGCTGTCCAGATAGTTGAGCTTCTTGCGCGGCGCGAAAACGCCCTTGCCCGGTATCACTTCCTCTTCGGGACCGTCCGCCATCGCCGTCTCGTCATTCGTTTCGCCGTCCCAGCCCAGTAGGCGGATGGCCCTCGTCGCGTCAGTCGTTGAACCCGGCGCGCGGCGAGAGTATGCACTGTCGGACCGACGGCCCGCTAGTGTGGAGCTTTAAACACATGTCCGACATCTCTCCGGTTCACGTTATCGGCGGCGGCCTCGCCGGCTCCGAAGCCGCCTGGCAGCTTGCCCGCGCCGGGGTTCCGGTGATCCTCCACGAAATGCGCCCGGTACGCATGACCGAGGCGCATCAGACCGACGGCCTGGCCGAGCTCGTCTGCTCCAACTCGTTCCGCTCGGATGATCACGAGAGCAACGCGGTCGGTGTTCTGCACGAAGAGATGCGGCGCTGTGGCTCGTTGATCATGAGCTCGGCTGATGGCGCCAAGGTGCCGGCGGGCTCGGCCCTCGCCGTCGATCGCCATGACTTTTCCGGCGCCGTGCAACGCGCGATCGAGGCGGAACCGCTGATCACCCTGGACCGGGACGAGGTCGCGGGATTGCCGCCCGAGGACTGGTCGAGCGTGATCATCGCCACTGGCCCCCTCACCTCGCCGGCCCTGGCCGAGGCGATCCAGTCGCTTACCGGCGAGGACGCGCTGGCCTTCTTCGACGCGCTGGCGCCGATCGTGCACAAGGA
>JADHLJ010000071.1 GCA_016780745.1 Alphaproteobacteria bacterium
GGCTCGACGCTTGAGGCAAACGGCCTGGTGGAGGTCGAGAAGATCGCCGAGGTCAGCTCACGCCTGGCGGTCAACCGCGCGGCCCGGAAAACCCGACCCAAAGCGGTGAGAAGTTGGGTCGAGCGGTTTCGGGAGGCGGCCCTTGCCGCTTAACTTGAACACGACGAACCCGGATTTCGAGACCGCGTTCACGCGTCTTCTCAACGCCAAGCGCGACAACGAGGCGGATGTCGGCGATGTCGCGGCCGGTATCATCGCCGATGTCAGGGCCCGGGGCGACACCGCCGTCCTGGAGCTTACCGCCAAATTCGATCGCGTAACCTTGTCGGCCGAAACCATCCGGCTGAGCGAGAGCGAAATCGCCGGGGCTCGGGGGCAATGCGACGAGGATACCTTGGATGCGCTTGCGGTGGCGGCAAGGCGCATCGAGGCCTTTCATCGCGCCCAGATGCCAAGCGACCTCGACTACCAGGACGAAGACGGCGTCGGCCTTGGCATGCGCTGGCAACCGATGGACGCGGTGGGACTTTATGTTCCCGGCGGAAAAGCGGCCTATCCGAGTTCCGTTCTGATGAACGCGATCCCGGCGCGGGTCGCGGGGGTGGAGCGACGGGTGATCACCGTTCCGACCCCCGATGGCGTGCTTAATCCGCTGGTTCTCGCGGCGGCGGAGCTTGCCGGCGTGACGGAGATTTATCGGGTCGGCGGGGCACAGGCGATCGCCGCGCTGGCCCATGGCACCGAAACAATCGGCGCGGTGGACAAGATCGTCGGGCCGGGCAACGCCTATGTCGCCGCCGCCAAGCGTCTGGTCTTCGGCAAGGTCGGCATCGACTCCATCGCCGGACCCTCTGAGATCCTGGTTGTCGCCGACGCCGACAACGATCCCGAGTGGATCGCCATCGACCTTCTCTCGCAAGCCGAGCATGATGAGGTTGCCCAGGCGATTTTGATCACCGACGACGCCGGGTTCGCCGGTCTGGTCGGTGAGGCAGTGGAACGGCTCCTGAAGAAACTGGGGCGCTCGGAAATCGCGTCGGCCAGCTGGCGCGACCACGGCGCCATCATTGTCGTCGGATCACTCGACGAAGCGCCGGCCCTGGTCGATCGCCTGGCGCCGGAGCATCTGGAGCTTGCCGTGGCAGATCCCGATGCCTTGGCCGCCCGCGTGCGTCATGCCGGCGCGATGTTCCTCGGTCGGCACACGCCGGAGGCGATCGGCGACTATGTAGCGGGCCCGAATCATGTCCTGCCCACCGACCGCACCGCCCGGTTTTCATCGGGCTTGTCGGTGATGGATTTCCTTAAGCGCACGACATGGGTACGATGCGACGCGGACAGTCTATCGCGCATCGGCCCGGCGGCGATCACCCTGGCCAATGCCGAGGGACTGGAAGCGCACGCGCTCTCGATCGCGACACGCCTCACCAAGCCCGATTAGGGTCGGCATGGCGGACAAGGGAAAGCAAGGATGCCGCGTCATACCGCGAAACCAGAGATCGTTCCCGAGCCGTCAAACCAAAACGCGGTCGGCAAACTCGTCCATATCGAACTGGACGAGCGCACGGTTGTGCGCCGAAGCCCCGAGGTCGAACATGAGCGCGCCATCGCGATCTATGACCTGATCGAGGAGAACAGCTTCTCTCCCGCCGGCGCGGATGGCGCGGAGTTTCACCTGCATCTCGGCATTGAGGAAAACCGGCTACGGTTTGACATCCGCGACACCAACGATGCGCATCTCACGCGGATAACCCTGCCGATCGCCCCGTTCCGGCGGGTGGTTCGCGAGTACTTTCAAATTTGCGAGAGTTACTACGACGCGATCAAACGCCTGACACCATCGCAGATCGAGGCGATCGACATGGGGCGGCGCGGCCTGCATGACGATGGTTCCACCCTGTTGAAGGAGCGTCTCTCCGATAAGGTTGAGATGGATTTTCCGACCGCCCGCAGGCTGTTTACCCTGATGTGCGTGCTGCATATCAGAGGCTAGCGTGGTGGCGCGATGAACCAGACGCCCCCCATCGGACCCGTTCCGGCGCATCCCTTCGTCGAAACGATCGAGGAGCCTAGCGCCGTGCTCTTCGCCTGCGTCCAGAACGCGGTGCGCTCGCCAATGGCCGAGGCCTTGCTCAAACATCATCGCGGGACCGCGATGTACGTTGATTCTTGCGGCGTTCGCGCGGGACAGCTCGACCCCTTCGCGGTCGAGGTTTTGAACGAGATCGGCGTCAATCTCACCCGGCATCGCCCCAAGAGTTTCGAGCAGATGGAGGACGGGTTTTTTGACCTGATCATCTCGCTGTCACCCGAGGCGCATCACCGGGCCACGGAACTTACCCGTACCATGGCCTGCGACATCGAGTATTGGCCGGTCATGGACGCAACCATCGTCGAGGGAACCCGCGAGATGCGTCTCGCGACCTACCGCCAGGTGCGCGACGAACTTCAGCGCCGGATCGAGGCACGCTTTCCCAGCGAGGCCAAAGCCCAAGAGTAGGTCGGATCGTCCCCGGTCCGCCAGAAACGCCTTGACCTGAAACCGGATCGCCCCCACTTTTGCCAACTTCCGAACAACCAATGGCGGGATTATGGCGAAAGAAGACGTACTTGAGGTCTCGGGCACAATTTCCGAGCTGCTGCCCAACGCGATGTTTCGCGTGAAGCTCGATAACGAACACGAGGTTTTGGCGCATACCAGCGGTAAGATGCGCAAAAACCGAATTCGCGTGCTTGCCGGAGATCGGGTGAATGTCGAGATGACACCCTACGATCTCTCAAAGGGCCGCATTACCTTCCGATTCAAGTAACGCCCGGTTCGGCCACGATCGTGGAAAGCCGCGCGCTCCTCGCGCCGCCGCGCGGCGCGTCGTTGGTGCTTGCGTCGGCTTCACCGCGGCGCCGTGATCTCTTGGCGCAAATCGGCGTAATCCCCGACCGGGTCGACCCGAGCGATATCGACGAGACGCCAAGACCGCGGGAGCTACCCAGGGTCTATGCCGCGCGCATGGCCATCGGGAAAGCCGAGGTGGCGCGGGCGCGCATCAACGATGCCTTCATTCTCACCGCCGACACGGTGGTCGCTTGTGGCCGGCGTATTCTTCCGAAAACCGAAAACGCCGCGGAGGCCAAGGCCTGTCTGGCCTTGCTCTCCGGGCGCCGACATCGCGTGCTGGGCGCCGTCGTTCTGGACGCGCCGGATGGACGGAGGGTCGAACGGCTTGTCATCACGGCCGTCACCTTCAAGCGACTGAGCCCGGAGGAGATCGACTTCTACATCGCCTCCGAGGAATGGCGCGGCAAGGCCGGCGGCTATGCCATCCAGGGCCGCGCCGGGGCCTTCGTATCCGCGCTCAACGGTTCCTATCCCAACGTGGTGGGCCTGCCGCTCGCCGAAACCTATGCGATGTTGCGGGGGTTCGGCTTCACCTTGGCCTCGGCAACGAGCGATGTCTGACCGAGAGATCCTGGTCGACGTCTCGCCCGGCGAGGTTAGGGCGGCGATCCTCGACGATGGCTGGCTCGACCAAATCCTGATCGACCGTCTCGGACAACCGCGCCTGTTGGAAGCGACGGTTCTGGCGCCGGTAACCCAAAGCCGGCGCGACCTCGGGGCCGTGTTTCTCGATCTCGGCGCGCAAGACGGATATCTCGACAAGTTTCGCGGCCCACCGCCGACCCAGGGTGAAAGCCTGATCGTCCAGGTCACCGCCGAAGCCCATCGCGCCAAGGCCGCCCGCGTCACCGTCGACCCGGTCCTGTCCGGCGCGCTGCTTGACCTTACCCCGACCCGCCCCGGTCACGCCGTCGCGCGAGCCATTACCGCCAAGACCGAGCGCGCCCGGTTACGTGATGCCCTCGCCCGAGTCGTACCGGAAACGATGGGCGCCCTGGTTCACGCCCACGCCCGGGATTGCGACTCAGACGCGTTGGAAACAGAGGCCAAGGCCTTGCTTGACCGATGGTCGCGCATTCAAGAACAGGCGAATGAGCCGCGGGCGTCGCGCGGGTTTCGGGTGCTCGACCCCGCGCCCGACGCGCTTGTCAGGGCGCGACGGATCGCGCCGGATGCGCTGGTCCGCGAGGGACGCGACGGATCGCTGTTCCGCGAGCACGACATCGACGACGCCCTCATCCGCGCCATGGACCGTCGCGCGCGCTTGCCGGGTGGCGGCGTGTTGGTCATTGACGAGGCCGAAGCCCTGGTCGCGATCGATGTCGATGCCGGCGGTGACCGCACCGCGACCGACAATCCCAGTGGCTTCGCCAATCAGGTCGCGCTGGAGGTCGGGCGGCAAATCCGATTGCGGCGCCTGGCCGGACTTATTTTGATCGACTTTCCGCGCATCGGTGGTGAAGCGGCCAAGCGCCTGCTGACCAATGCACTGGAATTGGCGCTCGCGCGAGACGCGGAAGCAGTCACGATCCACGGCTGGACCCGGGGCGGTTTGCTCGAATTAACCCGAACCCGGCGCGAACCATCGCTGTTGGAGATCCTTGGCGACGTCGATGGAGTAACCCCGTTCAACGCCACCACCCAGGCGCTGGAGGCGTTGCGGCGGGTCCGCCGCGAGACTTCCGGGATCGCCCGACCGCGGTTACTTTGTCCGAGCCCGGTTAAATTGGCGTTGGAGGGTCCGCTTCGCCCAGCTCTCGACGCGGTGGAGAGCAGCCTCGGCGGGCCGCTGCCCTTGGACGCCAGGGACGGAACGAATGCAATTGAGATCACGGGAGATCAAGGGGAATGACCTCCAAGCTCGGTAAGGGCGGCGGCTGCCCGATCTGCGGAAAACCGGTATCGACCGAGGCGCGACCGTTCTGCTCTCCCAGATGCAAGACCATCGATCTTGGGCGCTGGATCGACGGGGACTATCGCCTTCCAAGCGAGGATGAACCCGACGAGGCCGAAATCATCGACCTCGCCAATCATCTACGCTCCCAGGAGTAGCGGTCATCCCGGATAGGGATGTTCCTTCATCCAGTGACGGGCGATCTCGATCCGATCGCATACCCAAACGTCATCGAAGGTCTTCACATAATCCAAGAAACGCCGCAGCCCCATAGCCCGGGCCGGGTGGCCGATCAGCCGCTGGTGGAGGCCCACGGACATCATCTTCGGCTGGGTCGCGCCCTCTTCATAAAGCATGTCGAAGGCGTCCTTATTGAAATTGAAAAAGTCGTCACCGGTGGAAAACCAACCCCGGCCGAATTTCGAATCATTGGTGGTGAGTGAATAGGGCACCACCAGATGCGGCTTACCCTCGACGGTCAGCCAATAGGGCAGCTCGTCGTTATAGGCATCGGAGTCGTAGAGAAACCCACCTTCCTCCACCAAAAGACGGCGGGTATTCACGCTGGGCGCGGTGCGGCAGTACCAGCCGAGCGGACGGCTTCCCAGGGTCTCGGCAAGGGAGGCGACGGCCTTGCGAATATGCTCGCGCTCCTCTTCCTCCGAGAGCTTGTAGTGCTCGATCCAGCGCCAGCCATGGCAACAAATGTCCAGCCCGGCCTGGCGGATCGCCCGGGCGGCCTCGGGGTTGCGCTCCAGCGCCAGGGCGCAGGCAAAGATTGTCACCGGCAACTCGCGCTCCCGAAACAATCGGAGCAGGCGCCAAAAGCCGACGCGGGAGCCGTATTCGAACAGCGTCTCGCCGGCGAGATCGCGCTGGCCATGCGGGATCGTCGACGACGGCGCCTCGGTCAGGCTGGCCTCGGAGAAACCGTCGCCATCATGGACGTTGTACTCGGAGCCCTCCTCGTAATTGATCACGAAATTCAAGGCCAAACGCGCGCCGCCGGGCCAGCGCGGATCGGGCGGATTGTCGGCATAACCGACAAGATCACGAGGATAGGTGGACATGGAGGACGCTCCCGGATGATTGACGCGATGTTGAACCCGGACCTTACCGAGTTTCCGGCCATCACGAAAACCCTTCGGCCTCTCCCCGGCTCCATCAATATGACCGCCTCGTTCCATCCAACTCGACCGTGACCGCGAATTGCCGGAACCGTCACGATCAATTAGATTCAAGCCTTCATCCGCGAAGCTCGAGGATCCCATCAATCAATGCGCGTCGTGAACAACCCTCGCGCGACCTCGACGGGGGCCGTCGTGGTCTTCCCGCGTGACCTGAATCGTTGGTGGAGCGTCCGCGGCCCATCGTGGACTGGACAACACCCATGACCGGCGAACGCCCGCTATACTTCCTGATCGAGGAAACCGGCCGGGAGCTGCGCGCGAGGCTTCTCCTCGCCCTCCACGCGGCGCGGGCCGGATATTCCAGCGTCATCGCGCCTCAGTGGCTGACCTGGGAGATCCTGGGCGATATTCCGAAAGGCCTCCTCCTGTTCAAGGGCAACAGCGCGGTTCAAGCAAGAAACATGGCGAACGCCAAGGCCGCCGGACACCTCGTGGCCTCCATCGAGGAGGAGGCCCTAGGGCTTTGCGACGCGGCGCAAATCAATCGATGTTACGACCCATCCGTGGCGCGATGCTGTGATCTGCTTCTGTTTCAGGGCCCGTTTCAACGGGATTGCGTCACCGCGTTCCTAGGACCGCCCAAGCGTTCGAGCGTAACCGGCAATCCGAGGATTGATCTGCTCGCGCCACGCTTCGGTGCGCGACATACGTCCGAGCGGGATGATCTCAGAGGACGGTTCGGCGACTTTCTGCTGATCAACACCAACTTCTCGACCATCAATCCCCGCGACCTTGATGCCTGCGCGGTCCTGGATACATGCCTGAACGCCGGCTGGTACGACCCCAAGGTCCCCGAGGATATCGAGATCTTCTTCTCGGAGGCGGAACGGGAGAAGACCGACCTTCGTAACCTGATCGACCTCGTTCACGCCTTGATCGACCGAGGTTTCGCCCATCCCATCGTCATTCGCCCGCATCCAGCCGAAAACCTCGCGATCTGGCGGCGGGCCTTCGCCGGACAGGAGACCATCCATATTCACCCCGACGGCGACCTCGTGGCCTCGATATCGGCGGCGAAACTGCTGCTTCACACGAGTTGCACCACCGGCATGGAGGCCTACGTGCTCGGCAAGCCGGCGATCAGCCTCCGGACGCCCGAGAGCGAATGGACAAACATCATCACCTCGAACCTGGTGAACCCCGCGTATACACGCGTCGAGGATGTAATCGCGGCGATTGAAGCGATCTTCGCGGGCGCGCCCGTGGACCAGTGCCCGCCAACCTTCAACCAACCGTCACACGACGCCGAATTGGCGCGCCATGTCAGCGTTGATCCGGACCATGACGCCAGCGCGCGGATCGTCGCGGCCTGCGTGGATCTCCTCGCGGAGCAAGGAACTGGAGGCAACGGCCCGGCAACCCTCGGGGCTTTTGGGCATGCCGCCACCTCGGATCGGAGTATCGAACTCTCGACCCTCAACGCGGATGCCGCTCGCAACGTTGTGCAAGAGCTGGCGACCGCCATGGGCTTCGAGGCAATACCCCAAATAGAGGAGATCGCGCCTGGAGTCATTCTGTGCCATCCCCTGGCCACGTCACCCACCATCTCCGGGCACGGTTCGCCATGACCGACGTCCCGCCAGAAAGCGATCCGCGCATCACGGACTTGTGGAACCGTGCCAGGGAAGCCCGAAATCGGAAACAGTATCCGATCGCCATCCAGGCCGCGCGGCGCCTTATCGCCTGGGCGCCCGCCTCCCTGGATGCCTGGTCGACCCTCGCGGGGGCGCTGGAGGGCGCCGGCCGGTTGAACGCGGCTCGGATAGCCCTTGACCGTCTCATCCTGATCGCGCCGGAGGAAACAACGGCCCGCCGACGCGCGATCGGTATCCTTCTCAAACTCAGACAACAGACCAAGGCCTGGCATGACTCACGCGCACTGGTGGTCCTGGCGCCGGCCGACCCTCGGGGCTGGGAGTATCTGGCACGCTGTCACGCGCTGCTGGGGCGCGCCGACGAGGCCAAGCAATTCCTCGGTCCCCTGGCCTGTATCCGACCGAACGACGCCGCCGTCGCCGTTGCCTGGGCGCGATCCCTGATGGAGGCCCGAGACCTTGGCGGCGCGGAAATTTGGTGCCGCAAAGCGATCTCGCTGGCGGGAGAAACACCGGAGCGCCTCTTCGATCTCGCCCGCGTTCTTTGGGCCCAAGGCAACCGCGTCGAAGGAGAGCATTTGCTAGAGGATCTGGTCAACCGTGATCGAGGATTCGCGCTCCGGGCCAGGGCCCTTCGGCTCACCGTCATCGACGCGGATTTCGCGCGTTCCGACGGAGGATAAAATCGATGTCGATCAAGGGCGAATTTCGCCATCGAAATGAGCCGAGACCGACAAATTCTAACCTCTAAACACCACCTGAAAAGTCGCCGTCAAGCTATGCGTTTTTTGCATGGCGGCTAGCGAATTTCCGCATTTGTCTCGCGCGCGATTCTAGTCGAAAAGCGCGCGTCCGGCGGCGTGTTGGCGGCGGCGGATGACTCAGAAAAACCTATATATAACAAACGCTTAATCCCTTTTCGACCGGCTCTCCCCGGCCCGTTTTGGTATTGGCGCCGGGACGGAGCGGGACATGGCTATTCGTGTCTGTGAACGCGACATCCTCGACCTCGCGCTCGAGTGCGGGATCCAGGATTATCCGCATTGGGCAAGCAGTGATCGGCGGATCACCGCTGGTGATATCGAGGCGGCCCTTCGGGACGGCTTTTTGATGGCCCCCGATGACGACCGCGACCCCAATCTCCCGATGACGGCGGAGCAGCACGCGGCGAGGGTCGCCTGGCTGGTCAAGCATGGCGATCTCGAACGGGTGACCGTGACCGTTCGCGGTGGCCGGATCGTCGACGGCAACCACCGTTTCGCCGCCTGCCTGCATGCCGGGGTTGAGTGGATCAAATGCGTCGTCATGGACGCGCCGGCGATCCAGGAGCCGGTCGCGGCCTAGCGCCGGTCTTTACCAACGGGGCTCAAGCTCGCGCAAAGGAGCGCCGCTATTCCCATGGCCACGCCTCCGACCAGAAACACCGGACGATAGTCGCCGGTACGATTGAACAGCTCCACCAGGCCGATACCGCCGACGATCTGCGCGGTGCCGACCGACACCACCATCCAGCGCCAGAGCGGCACCATCGACGCCGCGCCCATCGCCTGTTGCGCGCGGCCGGCGATGACCGCGCTGGAGCCCGGCTGCGAGCCAAAGACCAGGGACGATGCGATGATGATCGCCGCGCCGGGCAAGAGAACCGGCAGAATGATCGAGGCCGACAGCGCCGCGAAGACCGCCACCAGGCCCGCGTTGAGACCGATCCTGTCGGCAACCCGTCCCCACAGCACGGTCCCCAACAGCGCGCCGAGCCCGACCAGCGACCATTGCAAGGCACCCTCGCTCATCGGTGCGCCGAGGCCGCGCACGACATAGTCCACCCAATAAATCGAATGCGGGATCAGACCGACGGAAAACATCGCCTGGGCGGCCACGAGTTTCTTGCCGTCCAGGGGAATGCGCGGGGGTATATCGGCCGCCGCGTTTGCCGGATCCTCGAGTCGCGGCGCTCCGGCCCAGGCCCAGAACCCCATCCCCGCGCCCAGCACACCGACCATCGCGCTGCCACCCCAAGCCCAGGCAAGGCCGAGTTCCAGCAACCAGGGCAGGCCGGCGGCGGAGAAGAAGATGCCCATGCCGACCCCGGTAAACGCGATCGAGGTGGCGAGCGCGGTCCGGCCCGGCGGCGCGAACCGGGTAACGTAAGCGATGCCGAGCACCATCATTATCGCGACGATGACCCCAACGAGAAACCGCCAGAAGGCCAGCCAGATAAAACCCCAGGGCGGAATACTGGCGACCAGCGACAACAGCGCGAGCGCCAGACAGACGCGCAATATCCAGGCCTCGTGGAACCGTCGGCGCAGTCGCGCGGTCAACAGTGCGCCAATCACATAGCCGCCGAGATTAAGCGCCCCGACATAACCCGCCTCGGCCTCGGCCAGCGTCCCCGACTGGATCAACGCCGGAATCATCGGCGAATAACCGAAGCGGCCAAGCCCCATGCCGACCAGAAGCCCGGCCTGAGCGCCAAGCGCGTATCGCAACCAGATCGGCATTCTCGCTTGGGTTCTCCGGAAAGCCGCCTGGAACGCAGGCGACGGATGACAATGGCGGATGCTTCACGGCACAATAGACAACCCGGCGCCCATCCTGTCGAGAGCGCCATCGGAGTATCCGGCCTGTTCCCAATCCACCTGGCCCCAATCCACCTGGCCCCAAGCCATAGGATCGAGCGAAATGAAGATTGAAGCCATTGAAGACCTGCATTGCGGCGCCGGATGGCGTGATCTGAACTTCCTGAAGATCGTCACGGATACCGGTCTCGTCGGATATTCGGAGTATCTGGAAGGTTTCGGCAGTCCCGGGCTGACCGGGGTCATTCACCGTCTAGTACCCCTGGTCATCGGCGAGGACCCGCGTCCAGTCGAACAGATCGTCGCGACCCTGCGCTCGGTCACCCGTCCGGTTCCCGGTGGTCTGGCGGCCCAGGCCATCGCCGCCTTCGAGAACGCGCTCTACGACATCAAGGCCAAGGATCTTGGCGTCTCCGTCTCGGCGCTGTTCGGCGGCCCGCATCGCGAGCGGCTGCCGGTCTACTGGTCGCATTGCGGGACCTTCCGGCTCAACCATCACGAGGCGATGGGCAAGCCCCAGCCCCGCTCCCTGGACGATATCCGGGCCCTCGGCGCCGAGGTGAAGGCGAGCGGCGTGAACTCGCTGAAGACCAACATCTTCCTGTTCGATGGCGAGGAGCCGGAGGTTTACATGCCCGGCTTCGGGCGCTCGCAAGGCTCGCCGGAACTGAACGGCGAGGCCTGGTTGATCGATCTGATCGTCAAACAGATGGAAGCGTTTCGCGAGGGCGCGGGCCCGGATATCGGCCTCAAGCTTGATCTCAATTTCAACTTCAAGGTCGAGGGCTATATCCGTGTCGCCCAGGCGCTGGGCCATCTCGACATGGATTGGCTGGAGCTCGACATCTTCGACCCGGCGGCGCTCAAGGCCGTGCGGGACCGGGCGCCGATGTCCATCGCCTCCTTGGAATCCGTCTATGGCCGGCGCCAATACAAACCCTATTTCGACGCCGGCGCGGTGGATATTTGCATTGTCGACGTACCGTGGAACGGTATCGCCGAGTCCATCCGGGTCGCCAACCTCGCCGAGATCTACGAAGTCAACGTGGCCGCCCATAACTTCAACGGTCATCTCGGCACCCTGATGGGGGCGCATTTCTGTGCGGCCGTGCCTAATTTCCGGGTGGTCGAAACCGACTATGAGGACGTCACCTGGAAGGACGAGATCTTCACCCATGTCCCGGTGATCGAGGACGGCATGCTGGTCCTGCCCGACAGGCCGGGTTGGGGAACCGACATCAACGAGGCGGCGCTGGCGAAATACCCGCCCAAGGACACGCTCTGGATCGGCGGCGGAAAGAAGGATTGATCGGAATGAGCGAGATCGCCTCGACGATGCGCGGCGTTCATCTGACCGGTCATGGTGACCTGGACAGGCTCCAGTTTCGCGACGACATTCCCGTGCCCCACCCTGGGCCGGGCGACGTATTGATCCGGGTCGCGGCGGCTGGGGTCAACAATACCGACATCAACACCAGGCTGGCCTGGTACTCCAAAAAGGATGGCGCCGGCGAGGACGCGACGTGGTCGGGAGAGCCGCTGGCGTTCCCGCGTATCCAGGGCATCGATGCCTGCGGCGAGATCGTCGCGGTGGGCGAGGGCGTCGCGGCGGAACGCGTTGGCGAGCGGGTTCTGGTGGAGCCTTGCCTGCGCGAGGCGAACGGCGTCGAGCTCGCGCAGCCCTGGTTCCTCGGATCGGAGTGCGATGGCGGTTTCGCGGAGTATTGCCGGGTCGCGGCGCGCCATGCCTGGCGGATCGATTGCGCGCTGACCGATGTCGAGCTCGCCTCGTTCCCCTGCTCATACTCCACCGCCGAAAACATGCTGGTGCGATCGCGGGTCACGGTTGGCGACCGGGTGCTGGTGACCGGCGCGTCCGGCGGCGTCGGCTCGGCGGCGGTGCAACTCGCCAAGGCACGCGGCGCCGAGGTCGTCGCGGTGACCAGCCCCGCGAAGGCCTCGGCCCTTGAACAACTCGGCGCGGACCGCGCGATCTCCCGCCAGGAGGACCTGGTTCAAACCTTGGGAAGCAACGGCGTCGACGTGGTGCTCGATCTAGTCGCGGGCGACCAATGGCCGAACTTTCTGGAAGTCCTGCGGCCAGGCGGTCGCTACGCCGTTGCCGGAGCGGTCGCGGGCCCGATCGTCTCGCTTGACGTGCGCACGCTCTATCTGAAGGATCTAAGCCTGTTCGGCTGCACCGCCTTGGAGCCCGAGACATTTCCGAACCTGATCCGGGTCATTGAGGAACAACGCATCGCGCCCATCGTGGCCGAGGCGTTCCCCTTGGAGGAAATCGCCAAGGCACAAACCGTCTTCGCCGAGAAAAACTATATCGGAAAGCTTGTGTTGGAGATCTGATCTCGCGGGGTCATGTGCACGGGCGAAACCTTAGTCCGCCCCCACCGCGACCACCAAGGCGGCCACCAGAACCACCAAAAGGATCGACCAGCCGAAGGTGCGTCGACCACGATTGACCTCGGCGAATTGGCGCACGGTGTCGGGATGCAAACGCAGGCCGCCATCGGCGAGATCGTTGATCGCCCGCTCCGCCCGTTCTGTCAGCGCCGGTAGCCGTTCCGCGAAGGCAAGCGCGTCAATGGCGGCTTGTCTCACCCGGGCTTGCGGCGAGCGGTTCTCGATCATCCATTGCTCGATCAGCGGACGCGCCAGCTCCCAGATATTCACCTGGTCATTGACCTGACGACCGACACCCTCGGCGACCAGCATGGTCTTCTGAAGCAACAACAGTTGCGGCTGGGTTTGCATCTCGAACTGCTCGGTCACCCGGAACAGCCGCGCCAGGAGATTGGCCAGGGATATCTCGGACAGAGGCCGCCCCAGGATCGGCTCGCCGATGGAACGGCAAGCCTGGGCGAAAGCGTCCACCGACTTGTGGGCGGGTACGTAGCCGGCGCGGAAATGCACCTCCGACACGCGCTTGTAATCACCCGTCAGAAAGCCGATCAGCATATCCGCCAGGAAATGACGGGTTTTCACGTCGAGCCGGCCCATGATGCCGAAATCCACCGGCGCCACGCGCCCATCCTCCAGAATGAAGACGTTGCCCGGATGCATGTCCGCGTGGAAGTAGCCGTCTCGGAATACCTGATTGAAGAAGATACAGGCGGATTTGCGAAGAATCTCCGTCGGGTCATGACCCTCGGCTCGCAAGGCCTCCAGATCATCCGGGCGGTGACCGCGCAAACGCTCCAACGTCAGCACGCGGCGGGTCGTACGCTGCCAGTCCACGCGCGGCACCTTGAAATCCGGGTCGTCGACGAAGTTCTCGGCCAATTCGGCGGCGGCGGCGGCTTCCATCCGCATATCCATCTCGCCCTGGACGGTTTCGGCGAAAAGCTCAACCACCTCGACGGGGCGCAATCGGCGCACCCAGGGCAAATGGGTCTCCATCACGCCGGCAATCCAGCGGAAGAGATCGATATCCCGGGCGAAGGAAGCCTCGATACCAGGCCGCAGAACCTTCACCGCGACTTCCGCGCCGTCGGGCGTCACCGCGTAATGCACCTGGGCGATCGACGCGGCGGCGACCGGCGTCTCGTCGAAACTCAGGAAACTGTCCGCAAGGGAGGCTTCCAGCTCGTCCTCGACGGTCGCCTTGGCCAGCGCGTGAGAGAACGGCGGAAGCTTGTCCTGTAATCGCGAAAGATCACGGGAGATATCATCGCCGATCAGATCGGAGCGGGTGGCAAGGGACTGGCCGAATTTTATGAAACTGGGGCCAAGCGCCACCAGCGCGGCGGCCAGCCGCTCACCCGGCCGGAGCCGACCATGGGCACGTCGGCGGACCACAAGCGACAGACGCGCCAGGACACCAAGAGCCGGCGCGTGATGCAACTGCTCCAAGGGAAACAAGGCGCCGAACCGGGCCAGCGTCCAGCCGACACCAAAAAGACGCAGGAGATTTCGGATCGCGCGCACCATCGCCGGCTCCTAGAGCCGCCAGGCGGAATGGATCGCGGCGATCCCGCCGGAAAGATCCCGGTGGGCGATCCGCTCAAGACCCGCCGCCGCCATGCGCGCCTTCAGGCTTTCCTGATCGGGGACTTTGCGAATGCTCTCAACGAGATAGACATAGGCGTCCCGGTCGCCGGCGACATAATGACCGATCTCGGGCAAAAGCTTGAAGGAGTAAAAATCATAGGCCGGGTCAATCGCCGTGATCGCCGGACGGCTGAACTCCAGGCACATGAAACGGCCCCCGGGCCTAAGTACCCGTCGCGCCTCGGCAAGGGCCAAGTCGATATGCGTCACGTTACGCAGGCCAAACGCGATTGTGTAAGCATCGACGGACCTGTCAGGTAGCGGCAGCGCCTCGGCATTGCCGCAGACCCAGGAAACCCCGTCGCCGTCACCGCGGCGGGAGGCGCGTTCGATCCCCGCCTCCATCATCGCGTGATTGATATCGCAGACCACGACCGGGCCGCCGCCCCGCGCGCGATAGCGAACCGCGATATCTCCCGTACCCCCGGCAACATCCAGCAACAGCCCGCCGGGCCGGGGCGCCAGCCAGTCCAAAAACGCGGATTTCCAGAGCCGGTGGATACCAAAGCTCATTAGATCGTTCATCAGGTCGTAGCGACCGGCGACGGAATCGAACACATCGCGCACAAGGCCGGCCTTGTCCTCGGCCCGCACCTCGCGAAAGCCGAAATCCGCCACCTCTCCGCCGCTCCGCGTTACGACCATCTCGTTGTCCTCAATGTCCGAGCTCAAAGGTTCGATCGGTGGTCC
>JADHLJ010000072.1 GCA_016780745.1 Alphaproteobacteria bacterium
GTGGTGGTCTCGGCCTGGGGCGGGGTGGCGGTCAAATCGAATGTGCATTCCGTGCGCAAAAGCCTGTTGAGCGGGCTGATCGGGATCGCGGTGGAGGAAGGGAAGATCGACCTCCAGGATACGCTCGCGGAGATCGGCATCGATGACCGGGCGCCGAAGCTGAGCCAGACCGAGAAGCAGGCGACCGTGGGCGATCTGATCAAGGCGCGCTCGGGCATCTATCACCCCGCGCTGTACGAGACCGCGGCCATGACCGCCTCGAAACCGCCGCGCGGCAGCCATGCGCCGGGGAAACATTGGCATTACAACAACTGGGACTTCAACGCGCTCGGAACCATCTACGAGCAACAATCGGGCGAGAAGATCTTCGAGGCCTTCGCCCGGCGCTTAGCCGCGCCGCTCGGGATGGAGGATTTCCAGGTTTCCGACGGAGACTATGTCACCGGGAGCCAGTCCGATCACCCGGCCTATCCGTTTCGGATGACGGCGCGGGATCTGGCGCGCTTTGGCTATCTTTATCTCCGCCAGGGTCGCTGGAAAGAGGCGCGCCTGCTCTCGCCCGAGTGGGTCGCGGAAAGCACCGCCCGGCACTCCGCCGCGGGCGGCCTGCGCGGCTATGGCTATATGTGGTGGACTCTGCACCGTCCCGCCGAGGCGCTGGCCCAACCACCCTCCAGGTTTTTCGCGTCCGGATGGCACGGCCAATTGATCTGGGTCGATCCAGGCCACGATCTGGTGGTGGTTCACCGGGTCAACACCGACCACGAACACCGCGCGCCGCGCCGCGATGAGTTTCGCAAGCTGTTCGACATGATCTTCGATGCCTATCAGGGCGGCGGTACATCTTGCGACCGGGGGCAGAATGCCGGGGTAAAGGAACGGCGGTCCTCGTTGAACATAGTTGCGCCCTATACGGCATTGCCGTATATTTTCGCCTATCATGGCAGAGACTCGCTGGTTCGAACGGGACGAGCGGAAGGCTACCGAGAACCTCCGCAAACACAGAATACCGTTCGGTTACGCGATACGGGTGTTTGACGATCCACTCGCGATTGAGCTTTTGGACGAAACACCTGGTGTCGGCGAAGAGCGATGGACCATGGTCGGCGGTGTCGAAGGTCGGCTGCTGATCGTCACCTATACGATGCGCCAAGGGGTTTTTCGGCTGATCTCGGCCCGAACCGCCACGGCGCGAGAAAGGCGAGGATATTATGAGCAAGGTCGCTAGAGTCCGGTGTAATCCAGGCATTCCCAGGGAATTGACGCCGGAAGAACGCGCGGCGCTTGATGCCTTGTCGGACACCGAGATTGAAGAAGCCGCCAAGTCCGACCAAGATAATCCTCCCCTCCGCGACAGACAGTTGGATCACGTTTCCCGTGCCCGCGCCATTCAACGGATCAGATTGGACACCGGACTGTCGCAAGAGGCATTCGCCAATAGGTTTGGTTTTTCCCTTGGCGCGGTCCGGGATTGGGAACAGGGCCGCCGGATGCCCGACCGCGCGGCGCTCGCCTATCTTCAGGTGATCCAGCACGAGCCGGATGCCGTCGTTCGGGCGCTTGAAAGGGCATAGCGATTTACGCTCTGCTACCCTGTTCACAACCCCTTCCCCCCAGCCCAAGGATCCGCCCCATGAAATTCGGTCTCGGACAATCCGCTCCCCGTGTCGAGGATCTTCGCCTGTTGCGCGGCGGGGGTCGGTATACCGATGACATCAACGCCGAGGGTCAGGCCTATGCCTATCTCCTGCGCTCGCCCCACGCCCATGCCCGGATAAACGGCATCGACACATCGGCGGCGCGGGCGGCTCCGGGCGTGTTGGCGGTGTATACCGGGGCCGATATCGCGGCGGCGGGGCTAGGGGATCTGCCGTGTTTCGCGGCCAAGGTGATGCCGCTGAAACGACCCGATGGCCGCGCGATGTTTCAACCCCGGCGACCGGCCCTAGCCGGCGAAAAGGTGGCTTTCGTCGGCGATCCCGTGGCCTTCGTGGTGGCCGAGACCAGGGCCCAGGCCCGCGACGCCGCCGAGTTGATCGAGATCGACTACGAGACCCTGGCGGTCAACGTGGTCGCGCTGGACGCGCTGGCCCCGGACGCGCCGACGCTGTGGGAGGATTGCCCGGACAATATCTGTTTCCGTCATCAACTCGGCGACAAGGCCGCCACCGACGCGGCGATCACCGGGGCCGCGCATGTGACGCGGCTGACCCTGCCGATGCCACGCGTCGCGATCAACGCCATGGAACCTCGCGCCGCGATCGGTAGCTATGACCGCTTCGAGGATCGCTACACGCTGACTTCCGGCAATCAGTTCCCGCACGACATCCGCGCCTGGCTGTCCGAGGAGGTGCTGGGCGTGCCGGAAAGCCATGTACGGATCGTAAGCCCGGACATGGGCGGTTCCTTCGGACTGCGAGCGACGATCTTTCCTGAGTTCCCGCTGGTACTTTGGGCCGCGCGCCAGCTTGGGCGGCCGGTCAAATGGACCAATGAGCGCTCGGACGGCATGCTGGACGAGCAGGCCCGGGACATGACCATGACGGTGGAACTGGCACTGGACGCGGCGGGGATGTTCACCGGCCTTCGGGTCGGGTGCGTCGCCGGCATGGGTGCCTATCTCTCGAATTTCGGCCCACTGCCGGCCTTTGGCAATATCGGCGGGGTGGCCGGGGTCTATACCACGCCGGCGATCCATGCCGAGATCACCGGCGTGTTCACCAATACCAGCCCCACCGGCCCCTATCGCGGCGCCGGGCGGCCCGAGGCGACCTCGGCGATCGAACAGGCGATCGACCAGGCGGCAAGAGAACTCGGCATCGACCGGGTGGAACTGCGGCGGCGCAACATCATCGCGCCCTCGGCCATGCCGTATCAGACGCCGCTCACCTATCACTACGATTGCGGGGAGTTCGAGGCCAATATGGACCGCGCGCTGGAGCTCGCCGATGCCTCAGGTTTCGAGGACCGGCGCGCCGCGGCCCAGGCCGCGGGCAAGCTGCGGGGCATCGGCATCATCAACGCCATCGAACAGGCCGCCGGCATGTTCGACGAGGGCGGCGAAATCCGCTTTGACCGCCAGGGCAACGCCACCATCCTGATGGGCACCCATTCTCACGGTCAGGGCCACGAGACGGTGTTTCGCCAGTTGCTGGCCGACAAGCTGGGGCTCGACTTCGAGGCGATGCGCTATGTCCAGGGCGATACCGACCTGGTGAATTACGGGCACGGCACCGGTGGTTCCAGGGTGTCCGGCCTCGGCGGCGGGGCGCTGGCCGGAGCCGCGGTGAAGATCATCGACAAGGGACGCCTGATCGCCGCCCACGCACTCGAGGCGCCGGAACAGGATATCGAATTCGCCGAGGGTAGCTTCACCGTCGCCGGTACCGATCGGGGGATCACGTTGAAAGAGGTCGCGGCGCTGGCGTTTCAGCCGGCCATGCTGCCGCCGGGAATGGAAAGCGGACTAACTGGTTTCGCGACCTTCAAGTCACCGGGGCCGACCTTTCCCAACGCCTGTCACGTGGCCGAGGTTGAGATCGACCCGGATACCGGCGTGACCCGGATCGTCCGCTATGTCGCCGTCGACGATGTCGGCACGGTGATGAACCCGATGCTGCTAAAGGGACAGATGCATGGCGGCATTGTCCAGGGCATTGGCCAGATCCTGGGCGAGCGCATCGAATTGGACGAGAGCGGTCAGGTTCTGTCGGGCTCTTTCATGGATTATACGATGCCGCGCGCCGACGATGTGCCGTTCTTCGAGATCGAGGCCCGCTCGGTGCCGAGCCCGCGCAACCCCTTGGGGATCAAGGGCGCGGGCGAGGCGGGAACCGTCGGCGCGGTGGCGTGCCTCACCAGCGCGATCCTTGATGCGTTGGCACCGCTGGGCGTGCGGATTATCGACATGCCGGCGACGCCCGAACGCGTGTGGCGCGCGATCCGGGACGCTTCCAGCTCGTAAAACGAAGCGGCGCTCGTGGGGATAATTCCACGAGCGCCACAATTTTTCGTTCTATCCCGCCAATACCCTTTCGGGCGCTGGCGTTTGACTTTCCAGGGTTAACTACCCTGGATGAAGTCCGACCAGTCGAGCTGCGCCTTGGTTACGCCGACCAGGTCGACCCGGTCGCCCGTGGCGCTGAAGTCGAGATAGGCGTCACCGGTGGTGGCATCGGTCTGAACCAGGGCATCGAGGGTCGGAAGATCACCAAAGTTGATCCCCAAGGACGAGCCCAGATAGATCTGGTCCACGCCGTCGGTGAAGTCACCGATCGTGTCCTGACCACTACCGGCCTCGAAGCGGAAGACATCCGAGCCAGCGCCGCCATCCATCGAGTCATTATCGGCACCGCCTTCGATCGTGTCGTCACCGACACCGCCGTCGATGGTATCGTCACCCGCGCCGCCGAGGATCAGATCCGCGCCGGTCCCGGTGCTGATGCTGCTGTCCTCGCCCCAGAGGTAGTCGGTGCCGTCGCCGCCGGACAACGTATCGTTGCCGGCGCCGCCCTCGATCCAGTCAAGGCCGGTTCCGCCGGTCGCGACATCATGGCCGTTCTCGCCGTAGATGAAGTTGATGTCCGAGCCGCCGCCGATCAAGGTGTCGTCGCCGTCGCCGGCTTCGATGTTGTCGCCGCCGGCATTTCCGGAGATCAGGTCGTTGCCGGCGCCGCCGAACAGGTTGTCATCTCCGGCGCCGCCGTTCAGGACATCGTCTCCATCCTCGCCATACAGTGTGTCGGCGCCGTCATCCCCGTTGACCACGTCATTTTCGTCACCAGCATAAGCCAGGTCATTTCCAGAGCCACCTCCGATGGTGTCAACTCCCGAGCCGGACTGGTTGGCCAATCCTTGCCCGCCGAACAGCGTATCGTCGCCTGTTCCGCCAAACATCGAGTCATCGTCCGCTTGGCCACGAATTGAATCGTTTCCATCGCCACCGTCGAGAATGTCATTGCCGACATCGCCGGCGATATTATCCGATCCCGCGCCACCGAACACGGTGTCATTACCCAATTGGCTGAACAAGGTATCGTTGCCAGCACCGCCATCGATTGAGTCGTCCCCGGCCCGAGCGATCACTCGATCGTCGCCATCGAAAGCCGAAATGACGTCCGAGTTTGGCGTCGCGTTGATCGTATCATCACCATTGGTTCCGTTGATGACCGGGAAGTTCTGAAGCGTGATCATGGTTCCCGATGCATCGGTCACGGTCCCAACCGACAGCACGCTGCCGGCGACCGTGAAGGTAACATCCGTGTTGCCGTCTTCGTCGGTGTCGATCTCGATCGTTGTCTGACCGCCACCGGGCGTTACGGTTACCTGCGCTGGCGTGAAGTTCTCGCCGAGGAGCTGGATACGCTCACCACTTCCGAAGTCGGCGAACGTGTCGCCGTCAAGTTCAGCCGCGGTGCCGATGACAATATCGCTACCGGCGCCACCAAGGATGGAGTCGGCGCCCGCGCCGCCGCGCAAGGTGTCGTCACCGTCCTCGCCATACAGCGTATCGGCACCGTCATTGCCATCGATCACATCGTTACCGTCGCCGGCATAAGCCACATCGTTTCCGGCCCCGCCTTCGATCGTGTCGGTTCCGGTGCCGGTCTGGTTGGCCAATTCCTCGCCGCCAAACAGCGTATCGTCACCATTGCCACCCAGCACGGAGTCGTCATCTCCCTGGCCACGCACCCAGTCATTGCCGTCGCCGCCATCAAGGACGTCATTGCCAACGTCACCAGCGATGTTGTCGTCACCGGTGCCGCCATGGACCGTGTCGTCGCCCACCTGGCTGAACAGGGTGTCATTGCCGCTACCGCCGTCGATCACGTCGTCTCCGGCGCGGGCAATCACACGATCGTTGCCACCATAAGCGAAGATCGTATCGGCATTTGGCGTGCCGTTAATCGTATCATCGCCGTTAGTGCCGCCTACCACCGGAGTGTTCCGAAGGGTTACCATGGTTCCCGATGCATCGGTCACCGTCTCGACCGAAAGCACACTGCCGGCGACCGTGAAGGTAACATCCGTATTACCGTCATTGTCGGTATCAATCTCGACCGTGGATTGACCACCATTCTGCGTGACGATGACCTGCTGCTGAGTGAAGGTCTCACCGAGAACTTGTATACGTTCGCCAGTTCCGAAGTCGTTGAATGTATCGCCGTCAAGCTCGGCCGCCGTACCGATGACCAGATCACTACCGGTCCCACCGAGGATGGAGTCAGCCCCCGCGCCACCGCGCAATGTGTCATCACCGACCTCGCCATAAAGCGCGTCGGCGCCGTCATTGCCTTCGATCACGTCGTTGCCGTCACCGCCGTAGACCACGTCGTTTCCGGCGCCACCTTCAATCGTATCGGTTCCGGTGCCTGTCAGGTTCGCGAATTCCTCGCCGCCGAACAGCGTATCGTCGCCGTTACCGCCGAGAATCGAGTCATCATCTTCCTGACCGCGCACCCAGTCGTTGCCGTCGCCGGCATCAATGACGTCATTGCCATCATCACCGGCAATGCTGTCGTCGCCCGTGCCGCCATATACCGTGTCGTCACCCAATTGGCTGAACAAGGTGTCATTGCCGCTACCGCCGTCGATCACGTCGTCGCCAGCGCGGGCAATCACCCGGTCGTTGCCTTCGTAACCGAAGATAGTGTCGGCACCCGGCGTTCCGACGATCGTATCGTCACCGACGCCGCCACCGCCTGGTCCCGTTGGCGCAAGTGTCAAGGATGTACCCGAGCCATCCGGTACGATTTCGATATACGCGAACTCACCCGTCACGGTGAAGCTCGTGGAGCCCGACACGTGGTTGATGGTGACCGTGGTCTCACCGTTATTAATGCTCAGTGTCACATCGCCCGAGGCGATGGCCAGGTCGGTAATCTGAATAATCTCGCCCTCGGCGTAATCAGCGATCGTATCGCCATCAAAATGCGCCGCCGTACCCGCGAAAATATCAGATCCGGCACGACCGTATAGCGTGTCGGAACCGGCCCCGCCGACCACCGTGTCATCACCGCCCCCTCCGCTTATGAGGTCGGCGCCGTCACCGCCCGACAACACACTACCCCCGTGCCCGCCGTAGAGCGTGTCATTGCCCGCGCCTCCATCAAGCGTCGCGGCGTCGAAAGTCGAAAGAACATCATCGCCAGAACCGCCATAAAGCTCACCAGTTCCCGCGAGTAGCAGGTCGTTCCCCGCTCCTCCATAAAGGATCGGATGGGCCACGGAAGAATCAGACGCGTGGATCGTGTCGTCACCATCGCCGCCATATATTGTGTCACTGCCGAACCCGCTACTGATGGAGTCATCACCACCAAGAGCCTCGATCAAGTCATCTCCGGTGGTTCCCGTGAGCGTATCGTCACCATTGGTTCCACCACCTGGCGCCGTAAGGGACAACGTAAGCTGGGAGCCGGCACCGTCCGGCGTAATCGTGAAATCCACGAATTCACCGGTTACCGAAAAGCTATTGGAACCAGAAACATGATCGATCGTAACCGTCGTTACGCCGTTGTTGGTGCTTAAGGTCACATCCTCGGGTGCAATGGCGAGATCGGTGATCTGAATAACTTCGCCCTCGGCGTAGTCATCGATCGTGTCGCCGTCGAAATGGGCGGCCGTCCCGCTAAACAAATCGTTTCCGGAACCGCCAATCAGAGTGTCGGCACCTTCACCGCCGGAGAGGGTGTCATCGCCCACGCCGCCACCGAGTGCATCGTTTCCGGAACCGCCGACGATAGCGTCATTGCCCGCCGCGCCGTCGACGGTGTCGTTGCCGCCAAGCGCATCGATCGTGTCGTCACTAGCGGTGCCGGTCAGGTCGTCATCGCCTTCGGTCGGACCGACCGCCGAGACGATGGTTTCCTCGATGCCGCGGATGATCATGCCGTCTAGGTCGTCCAGCGAATTGACCACCAAAACGTCATGGCCCGCGCCGCCGTCGACCACTCGGTCGTCGCCATCGGCGTAAAGCACGTCGTTGCCCTTGCCGCCCTTCAGGGTGTCGTCGCCGTCGCCGCCATAGAGCGTGTCGTCGCCCTTGCCGCCATAAACCCGGTCATTACCCGCGCCGCCATTGACTTCATCGGCGCCATTGCCGCCGTTCAGGCGATCCGCGCCGGCGCCGCCATCGATGGAGTCCGCGCCGTTGCCGCCATTGATCGTGTCGACGCCAGAGCCACCGGCCAGAGTGTCGTCGCCATCACGACCGTCGATCCGCAGATCCGCCGTCGAAGCCGAACCGTCGAAATTGTCATCGCCGACACCGCCGCGCGCGATCTCGATCGAGCTCGCCGCCAGGTTCACGGAAACGCCCGCCGTTCCGCCGACATGCAGCCGGTCGGTTCCGTCACCGCCATCGATATCGACGTCATCGGCGTCAATCGTCAGCGTGTCGTTACCGGCCCCGCCGGACATCACATCGATGCCGTCGCCGCCATGCAGCCGGTCACCGCCGTCGCCGCCAAGCAGCGTGTCGTCACCGTTGCCGCCGTTCAGCCGGTCGGCGCCGGTGCCGCCGTCAAGCAGGTCACCCTCGTCGCCGCCATTCATGGTGTCGTTGCCGGCACCACCCGAAAGGCTGTCCGCGCCATTGCCGCCATGAATGCGGTCCGCGCCCGCGCCGCCATCGATCTGGTCGGCGCCGTTCTGTCCATCCAGGCGATCGTTACCCGCGCCGCCAAGCAGCGTGTCGTCGCCGTCGCCACCACGCAGGGTGGTCGCGTCCACGAGGCCCGAGGCATCCAGGCCATCCGCGCCGTCGCCACCATGGGCACGCTCGACATTACTCGAGGCCAGATCGAGACTCGCGCCGTTGGAGCCGGCGAACTGGACGAAATCAAAACCGTCGCCACCGTCGATTACATCAAGGCCATCGCTGGTGATCGTGTCATTGCCCGCGCCACCGTTCACGGTGTCGGCGCCATCACCACCATTCAGTTTGTCGCCGCCGTCACCGCCGTCCAAGCTGTCGGCGTCATTACCACCGGCCAGATTGTCCGCGCCCGCGCCGCCAACCAGGGTGTCGGAGCCGTCGCCGCCGTTCAGCCGGTCGACACCCGCGCCGCCATCCAGGGAATCGTTGCCCTCTTGGCCGTTCAAGGTGTCGTTGTCGTCTCCGCCCTGGAGCGTGTCGTCGCCGTCCTTGCCGTTCAATCGGTCCGCGCCCGCGCCGCCGACGATAAGATCCGCCGCGTTGGTGCCGTTCAAGCGATCATCGCCCGCCGTGCCGGAAATGGTCTCGCCGGCGCCCGGGCCCGAGGGGTTGCGTTCAACAATGTGCTCGATATTGGTGACGGTGACACCGGTCAGGTCGTCCAGCGAGTCGACATAAAGCGTGTCATTGCCCGCGCCGCCGTCGATCAGCGTGTCATTGGCGTCGGCGTAAATCCGGTCATTGCCCGCGCCGCCGGAAAGGGCGTCGCTACCGTCGCCGCCGACCAGGGTGTCGTCGCCATCGCCGCCCGCGAGCACGTCATCGCCGTTACCGCCGGACAGACGGTCCGAACCGGCGCCGCCATCCAGGACGTCATTCTCGTCGCCGCCATGCAGACGGTCCGCGCCCGCGCCGCCTTCCAGCGTGTCCGCGCCGTCTTGACCGTTGAGCGTGTCATTGCCGTCATTGCCGGAAAGCGCGTCCGCGCCCTCGCCGCCGACCAAGGTGTCATTGCCCGACCCGCCATCCAGCACATCGTCGCCGTCACGACCGTGCAGTCGCACGTCGCTGGACAGACCCGAGCCATCGAGCGTGTCCGCGCCGTCGCCGCCATTCGCCCGCTCGATGCTGGACGCCGCCAGATCCAGAGACACGGCGCCATTGCCTGAAACATTAACGATATCAAAGCCATCGCCACCGTCCACGGCGGCATCGTCGCCGTCGATGGTCAGGGTGTCATTGCCGGCGCCGCCGGAAAGCGTGTCGACACCGTCGCCGCCGTTCAGCCGGTCGCCGCCGTCACCGCCCAAAAGCAGATCCGCGTCATTGCCGCCGTTCAGACGATCCGCGCCCGCGCCGCCATCCAGCGTGTCGGACTCATCGCCGCCATTCATGTTGTCGTCGCCGTCACCACCGGTCAGCGCATCGTCGCCATCGGCGCCGCGAACGGTGTCGTTATCGGCGCCACCCTCAACCGTGTCGGCGCCCTCGCCAGCGTGGATCCGGTCGCCGCCGGCGCCGCCATCGATGGAGTCGTTACCGTTGCCGCCGTTCAGCGTATCCGCGCCGGAGCCGCCGGAAAGGGTGTCATCGCCGTCGCGACCCGCCAGCTTCGCGTCACTGGAAAGGCCCGAGGCGTCGAGCGTGTCGTCGCCGCTACCACCGGTCGCGTGCTCGGTGTTGGTCGCGTCAAGGTCCAGCGAGACACCGGCGCCATCAACGATGACCACCTTGTCCACGCCGTCACCGCCGTCGATGGAGTCGGCGCCATCGGTCACGATCACGTCATTGCCGGAACCGCCGGAGAGCGTATCCGCGCCATCGCCGCCTCGGATCGTATCGTCGCCGGAACCGCCGGATACGCTGTCATCACCGTCACCGGCATGGATGCGGTCATCGCCGCCGCCGCCATTCAGGGAGTCATCACCGTCATGACCGTTTACCCGGTCGTCGCCAGACCCGCCATCAGCGGTATCATTGCCGGTTCCCGCGTGGATCGTATCGTTGCCCGACCCCGCGTCGATGCTGTCATTGCCAGCGCCGCCAACGATTTTTTCGTCAGCACTTCCGCCGTTCAGCGTGTCGTCGCTTGACGTTCCGATGATATCCGACATTTCTGTCTTCCCCGCTTGTAACCACGGTTGATACGTTGATCGACCGTGCGATTTTTTAATCCCGCGAGAGCCTGAAAAAGGTGCTTGCCCCTCGCTGGAACACCTAACCCGACTCTACCTACAAAAGATAATAGTGATCATTTCGATAAAATTCAACATAATTTCCGCTCAAATCGCGCAAAGAGTCGAATTTCTTGTGGTTGTCAGCACCTACACGCGGAGTGGCTCCCCCTTAACACCGCCGGATACCCGGTCCGGTTGGCATGTTCATCACATGAATGCATGCGGTCGCGTGCCCTTGGCCAGACATGTTATGGTCTCCTCCATCGCGAAGGGGAGAGTTACATGTCCGCGAACACCACCATGGTCGGCACCCATTGGGGCCATTATCGGGTCACCAGCGAGGACGGTCGGATCGTCGACGTCGCCGGCTCACCGCCGGACGGCGATCCCTCGCAAATCGGTCAGTCCTTGCTCGACGCCATGGACCCTGGTTGCCGTGTCGCCCGACCGGCGGTACGCAAAGGCTATCTGGAGGGCGGCCCCGGCCACCAGTCCGGCCGCGGCACGGAACCGTTTGTCGAGGTAAGCTGGGAGCAGGCAACGGACCTTGCCGCCCGCGCGATCTCGGAGACGATCGAGAAACACGGCAACGCGTCGATCTTCGGCGGCTCCTATGGTTGGGCGAGCGCCGGGCGGTTTCACCACGCGCAAAGCCAAATTCACCGATTCCTCAACCTCCTGGGCGGCTATACCGGCTCGGTGAACACCTATTCCGGGGCCGCCTGCGAGGTGATCATGAAGCGGGTCTTGGGCACCGATTACGGAACGACGATGAACGGCCTGGTGGATCACGAGGATATCGCCCGGCATTGCGACCTGCAGCTCGCTTTTGGTGGGGTTTGCCTGCACAACAATCAGGTGGTTCCCGGCGGCGTCGGAGAGCACCGGGACCGCGAACACCTGATGCAAGCGGCCGAGGCGGGTGTCGAGATGGTCAATATCGGGCCGAACCGGGGCGACATGCCGGACTTCGCCAAGGCCCATTGGCTGCCGGTCCGGCCCAGTAGCGATGCCGCGATCCTGCTCGCCCTGGCGCATGCGGTCGAGACCCGGGGCCGCGTCGACCGGGATTACCTGGCGAGCCACACGGTCGGATATGAAAGGTTTCGCGCGTATTTTCTTGGCGAGACCGATGGCGTGGTCAAGGACCTGGCCTGGGCGTCGCCACTCTGCGGGCTGGCGGTGGAAAAGCTCGATTGGCTGGCCGAAAAGCTGATCAAGGCTCGGCGCCCTCTGATCACCTTGAGCCTTGCCATTCAGCGCGCCGAACACGGCGAGCAGCCCTATTGGATGGGCGTCGCCCTGGCGGCGATGCTCGGCACCCCGGGTCTGCCCGGCGGCGGGATCGGCCTTGGATGGGGTAACAACGGAAGAGGCATCTATAACCGCCTCGGCGTACCCTTCAAGTGGGGCAGCTTTCCCCAGGGGCGCAACCCGATGAAGACGGCGATCCCGGTGGCCCGGATTACCGAGATGCTGGAGAACCCCGGCGGGGCTTATACCTATGACGGCGAAGATCGGCACTTTCCGGACATCAAGCTGATCTTTTGGGCCGGCGGAAACCCGTTCCATCATCATCAGGATCTCAACCGGATGCGCGCGGCCTGGCGCAAGCCCGAAACCATCATCGTCAACGAGAACGCCTGGACCGCGACGGCCCGTCACGCCGACATCGTCTTTCCCGTGATTTCGCAATTAGAGCGGAACGATATCGTCTGCGGGCGCGACAATTATCTACTCGCGTCCAAGCAAGCCATCGCGCCCTACGCGGACGCGCGCAGCGACTACGAAATCTTTTCCGGGATCGCCGGTTTGCTCGGCAAGCAAGAAGAATTCACCGAGGGACGCGACGAGATGGCGTGGCTCAGGGTGATTCACGCCGATAGTCGCCGCAATGCCGCGGCCGTCGGGATCGAGATCCCGGAATTCGAGAGCTTCTGGCATCAAAACGCGCCGCTTTGCCTCGAGGATCAGATTGAGCCGAACCGCTTCTTCATCGAGGATTTTCGCAAGGACCCCGAGGCCCATCCTCTCGCAACACCGTCCGGCAAGATCGAGATCTATTCGGAAACCATTGCCGGCTTCGGCTATGAGGATTGTCCCGGCCATCCGGTATGGCTGGAGAAACAGGAATGGCTGGGGAGCGAGCGGAGCCAGCGGTTCCCGATCCATCTGCTCTCGCCGCAACCGCGCAACAAGCTGCACAGTCAGCTTGATTTCGGACGCCACAGCAAGGCCGACAAGGTCGATGGGCGCGAGGTCGCGCGCCTTAATCCGGATGACGCCACCGCGCGGGGTATCGCGGATGGAAGCCTGGTCCGCCTGTACAATGGCCGCGGTGCTTGCCTGGCGATCGCGCGGCACGACGACGGCCTGAAACCCGGCGTGGCGACCTTGCCGACCGGCGCGTGGTATGACCCGGACGATGATCTAGGGATCGAACGTCACGGCAATCCCAATGTGCTCTCGCTGGATGTCGGAACCTCTTCCCTGGCCCAGGGTCCGAGCGCGCAAAGCTGCCTTGTCGAGATCGAGCCGCATGGCGAGGACGCGCCGGAGGTGATGTCCTTCACCCTGCCGACCATGGCCGCGGAATAGGCGTTCAGCCGGCGCTTTTCGGCGGACGGCACCGCATCGTCACCCGCGGCGTCCAGTTCCGCGGCAGGTTCTCCAGCACGCCGCGCACCACTTCGAATCCGGCGCGACGAAACAGGGGCTCGGTGCCGAAGTAGGCGTTGTCATCGCCGGTCCGCGCTTCGCCGGCCCTGGGATAAGCCTCGACAATTGGCGCTCCATGCGCGCCGGCATGGGCAACCGCTGCCTGGATCAACGCGATCGCGACCCCCTTGCCCCGCGCGGTTTTCGCCACGGTTACGCAGGGGATCACCCATACGGCCTCATCGTCGAGACGCGGCGTGGCGCGGGACGCATCCACGCGACCCAGCTCCCCGCGCGGCGCGACGGAAATCCATCCGACGGGCTCGTCATTCAGAAATCCGATCAGTCCTGGGGCGATATCACTCTCCGATAGCGCGGTCATCGCCGCGCGGCGACGCTTGGCAAGCGCCCCCTCGCCCGGCAGCGCCCGCATCGCCGCGTCGTTCAGCCGTGGATGCATGCACCAACAGCTCGACCCCCAGCTTCCCCGGAGAACCAGACCGAGATCCTCCATCAAGTCGCGGGTCAGCGGTCGCGTGGAGATCGCGGTCGCCCTTTCCGGGTCTTTGCTCGCGTCCCTCGTTCCATCATCGCTCATCGTTTTGCTCCCCACCGTCGCTCGAGTATACCCGAGCTTGCCCCAGGCAAAATCACTCCGGCAAATCCGACAACCTCCAGATTCCGAGAGACTTCTTCGTGCCCTGGTCGCTTTCCCGGATCAACCGCAACGGCGGCGGCAGACGGAACGGATAAACTTCCAGGTTCATCGGAAACCAGGTGCCACGGGTGGGCTCGGCATTGTCACCCGACAGATGCGTGGTGGCGATCAGATAGGTTGAGCCGCCGCGACGCATCTGGCGCAACGCCGCCCGCGCCTCGTCAACGCTCATATGGGTCAGACAATCTCGGCACAGGATCGCATCGCAGCGCGGCAACGGATCGGTGACGATATCGGCCTGGGAGAAGAAATGGTTCTTGCGGTCGGCGAATGTCCCTCGCGCCGCGTCGACCAGACCGGGGACTATGTCGAACCCCAGGTAGATCCGAAGCCGATCCGAGATCCGCGACATCCAATTCATATCGCCGCATCCGGCATCGGCGAGAATCTCGATACCGAAGTCAGAGAAGATTTCCGGCAGAGCCTCTCTGATAACCGTGGTTTCCCCCAATGTCGCGCCGCCGCCGCTAACGCTTTCGTCATTCGCCCAATCCCGGCGTTTCCAGATCGAGGTGAAGACCTGTCGGCGCTTGGCGGCCTGGTCCGGATCGCCGGGACCCGGCACGGACGCCAATTGGTCCGAGTCAATTTCGCCGGTTCGGAACCGAACGCCGCAGAAGTCTTCGTACTCGGCGAGCGATCGCGCGGCGCCAAGGCCATATCGCTTGAACTCGACAAAGGT
>JADHLJ010000073.1 GCA_016780745.1 Alphaproteobacteria bacterium
CCAAAAGCGCGATGATCCCAGCCGCGGCCTCCTCGATGTCGAGGCCCAGCGGCTCGGCGACCTTGGCGGCGATGGCTTGCCGGGCGGCGTCGAGATCCAGGGTAAGGCCGCTGCCCTCATAGGCACCGGCGCGCAGCCGGCCGAGGACGAGTTGGGCATCGGTGATGGTCGGCTCGGTCCCGCCCAGGCCATAGCAGGCCGGTCCCGGATCGGCGCCCGCGCCCTTTGGTCCAACGAAAAGCATGCCCGCGGCATCGACGCCCGCGATCGTGCCGCCGCCCGCGCCGATCGTGTGGATATCGATGGAGGGCGTCGAGACATGATAGCCGGCGATCATCAGATCGTCCTTGGTGGCGACGGTCCCGTTCGACATAAGCAACACATCGCAGGAGGTGCCGCCGATTTCCATCGAGATCAGATTGCCCGCGTCATCACCATCGCCGACCTCGGTATCGATGGCGCGGCGATAGTGATGCAGCGCGCCGACCGCCGCCGCCGGTCCGCTGAGCAGCAGATTGACTGGCCGCGGCGCCACCTGGTCGACCGAGATCGCGCCACCATTCGACTGTACCAACAGGATAGGGCGGGGGAGGCCGAGTTCCCGAAGTTCCGTGTCGAGCCGGCGCAGATAGGCGACGATGCGCGGCGACAGCGTCGCGTTGACCACCGCCGTTGAGGTGCGCTCGTACTCACCCATCATCGGAGAAAGCGCGGCGGAACGCGAAATCCACTCACCGTCCCAGCGCTCCCGGATGGCGGCTTCAACCGCGGCCTCGTGATCTGGGTTCACGAAGCTGTTGAACAGCGCGACCGCGATCGCCTCCACGCCCTCGGCCTTGAAGGTCTCCAGCGCGTCGTCGATATCGCTCGTCACCAGCGGCGCGTGCTCGCTTCCGTCGCTGTCGATGCGGCCACCAATGCCGAGGCGCCGGTGCCTGGGTACCAGCACCGGCGCGTAGGGCTCACGATGGTTCCATTGATCCTCGCGCAGGCCCCGGCGGATCTCCAGCGCGTCGCGAAAACCGGCGGTGGTCAGCAGACCGACCTTGGCGCCCTTGCCCTCGAGCATGGTGTTGGTGGCGACGGTGGAGCCGTGCACGAAGAGCGCGCAACCGGAGAGTACCGCGCCGACCGTGGTGTCAAGGTCTTGGGCAAGGCGTTCCAGCGCCGCGATGACGCCGCGGCTCGGGTCGCTGGGCACCGAGGGGACCTTGGCGACATGGGTGACGCCGGCATCGTCGGCGAGCATAAGATCGGTGAAGGTCCCGCCGACATCGATTCCGATGCGCCAGGGTGACTTGAGATCCGCAAGGGCGAGGGGGCTGGCTGACATCGGGCATCCGGAGGGCTGAATTTCAGGTCTGACGGTCCCCACTCTAGCGAAGCACGCGCCGAGGTGGAATTCACCGCTGTCCGGTTGCTATGATCCCGGCGATTCCATCAAGCATGAAGGAAGATTTCGCGGTTTTCGAAATTCCAGGCGACGCGGTAGGCGCGGCGCGGGAGCCGGTCATCGCTTTTGAGCAGTCAATCACCGCCGCGATCATCGCGCCGGAAACGGGAGAAAAAGACATGCAAAAGGTTCGCATCGGCCTTATCGGCGCCGGCGGCAACACGCGCTCGCGGCATATTCCGGGCTTCCAAGCGATCGAGGGCGTGGAGTTGGTAACCGTCGCCAACCGGACACCCGAGAGCAGCCAGCGGGTCGCCGATGAGTTCGGTATTCCCAAGATCGCCGGCGACTGGATGGAGGTCCTGGAGGATGAAACGGTGGACGCGGTTTGCATCGGCACCTGGCCCTATATGCACGCGCCCTTGACGATCTCGGCGCTGGAGCACGGCAAGCACGTGCTGTGCGAGGCGCGCATGGCGCTGAATTCGGACGAGGCGCATGAGATGCTCGCGACCGCGAAACTGTCCCCGGGCTTGGTGGCGCAGATCGTGCCGGCGCCGCACACGCTGGCTTTCGACGCAACCATCATCGACATCATCGCGTCCGGCGGTATCGGCGAGGTGATCGCCGTCGACAACCGGGTGACCGTCGGCAGTGACTTCCCCGATCCCAAGTCGCCGCTGCATTGGCGCCAGGATCTGGCGCTCTCGGGCAATAACGTGATGAGCATGGGGATCTGGTACGAGGCGATGATGCGCTGGGTCGGGCCGATGGCCAATGTCTACGCGGTTGGCCAGGCCGTGGTCCCGCACCGTGTCGCGCCGAACGGCCGCCGGGTGGCGACGCCGATCCCGGATCATATCGAGGTGATCGGCGGTTTGGCCCAGGGCGGTCAGATGCGCTTCAACGTCTCCACCGTGGTCGGCCACGCGCCGGCGGAGGCGGATGTGCATATCTATGGCACCGAGGGCACCTTGCGGCTTCATCAAGCCAAGGGCGCGGCGATGAGCCTGGCTTATGGCGCGCGCGGCGATGACGGTCTGAAGGAATTGGACATCGACCCCGCCAAGCGCGGCGGCTGGCGGGTGGAGGAAGAATTCATCAACGCCGTTCGCGGCACCGAGGAGGTCACCCACACCGATTTCCAGACCGGTGTCGCCTATATGGAATGGACCGACGCGGTGGCCCATTCACTCAGGAACGGGGAGCGAGTGAACCTCCCGCTAAACTAAGCGCCGGGGCGGCGGCTCTAATAGGGTCGCCGCCATATTCCTCAAGTCGCCGGTTCATTCAGCGCTCGAACATAGGAATAAGCGCCGGGAGAGCCATCCACGATGATGCTTTCGCCGGAAAGATAGGACGCCCGATCAGAGGAGACGAAGGCGATCATATCCGCCAACTCGCTGGGTTTGCCCCACTGGGCTCCCGGCGGCAGCTTTTCGGTCTCCAACCGGTCCCGCAGGCTTGCCACTTCTTCCACCGTCAATTCGCGACCCAGGGCTTCCCGCTCCCACTTTTCGAACCGGTCTGGTGTCATCACCACGCCAGGGACAATGCAGACCACCCGGATGTTGTGCGGTTTTAACTCCATCGCGAGATCGGCGGAGAACCGAACCTCGGCGGCTTTCGCCGGGCCGGTGCAGGTGGAGCCAGGAGGATAGGCGGTTCGCACGGCCGTGCGGCCAGACACATTGATCACCGCGCCGCCGCCCCGCGCGATCATCCCGGGGACCAGGCGTTGGGTGAGGCGAAACTGGGCGAAGAAATTGATCGCCATGCCGTATTCCAGGTCCTCGTCCGTCACCTCCAGAAATGGTTTGTAAGTGCCCGTGCCGGCGTTGTTGACCAGAATATCGGCGCCACCGAAGCGCTCCTGGACATGCGCCGCCAGCCGATCGAGGTCCGCGTTCTTGGTCACGTCCACCTGGACGGCATCCACGCCCAGGCGGGCCGCCGCCGTATCCAGATGCTCCTGGCGGCGGGCGGCGATGACCACCGTTGCCCCTTCCTTCACCAGACATTCAGCGGTCGCCAATCCGATACCGCGACTACCGCCGGTTATGACCGCGACCTTGCCCGTCAAACCCAGATCCATGTCTCACCTTTTTCGAATAGATTGCGGGAGGCGCGCGCGTTGAATTGCCGAGAGGGCTTCTAGAACAGCCGCTTGCTCGCGATATCCGCGCCCTCGCGCATGGCCCGCAACTTGGCCCAGACCACGTCGGAGGAGACTCGTCCCATTCCGGCGGAGGTATCGAAGCCGCAATCGGTGCCGGCGATAACGCGGGCGGGGTCGCCGACCGCCTCGGCGGCCTGCTCGATGCGCCGGGCGACGACTTCCGGGTGCTCGACGAAATTAGTCAGGGTGTCGACGACGCCGGCGATCAGATATTGATCGGGCGCCAAGGGGAGGTCGCGAAAGACATCGATCTCGTGCTGATGGCGGGGGTTGGCGAAGGGCATCATGAAGCCGCCGACATTTGCCTCCAGCAGCACCGGCAGGATCTCCCGCAGCGCCACGTCATGGGTGTGCGGGCCCTCGTAATTGCCCCAGCAGACATGCAGACGGACCCGCTCGCGCGCCACGCCCTCCAGGGCCCGGTTGATCCTGGCGATGACCCGGCGCATGAAGTCGAGGAACGCGTCCAGTGGCTGGTCGCCGTAGGAGATATGCCGTTCCATCGCCAGGTCCGGAGCATCGATCTGCAAGACAAGGCCGCTATCGACGGCTGCGCGGTACTCGATCGAGAGCGCTTCGCCCAGCGCGTCGAGATAGGCGTCATCATCCCGGTAGAACCGGTTATGCATCGCCGAGGCAACCATCCCCGGCGACGGCGCGGTCATGAAGGCGTCCGCGAAACCACCGTCGACCGTGTCCAGAACCGTCTTGAACTGGTTGATCTCGGCGAGATTTTCCTCCGGCGCGATATGCTTGACCTCACCCTGTGCCAGCGGCGGCTGACGGTTGCTGACCATTTTCTTGGCCGCGAAATATTGGCCGCTCATCTCGGCGAATTCGGGGAAATCCAGAAGATCCGCCCAGGGCTTACGTTCGCCATGTCCGCCAAAACCGGTCATCCGCCGCCGGACATAGAGGAAGAAAGATTCGCGGCCCTGTTCGCCATTATTGGGAATATCGATCCCGGCCTCGCATTGTTGCTCGACGACCCAGCGGGTGGCGTTATTGACCGCGTCGTTGAACGCGGCTTCGTCCAGTGGCTTGCCGGAAACGCGATCGGTGAACATCGAGATCAGGCCGGCGGGACGCGGCAGACTGCCGGCATGGGTTGTGAGGATGCGGTTGGCCTTGTCCATCACGGTCTCCTTGTTAGTCTCGCCGTTCCATGTACCGCGCCAGCTCTTCCGACAAGCCTCGGGTCGGCTTGGCGGGCGGTCTTGCCTGGCTACCGATGCGCGCCTTGGCGGGACCCAGATCAATCAGCATCTCGGCCATCCGAACCGCGCAGGAGACGCCATCCAGCACCGGAACCGGTATTTCATGCGCCACCTCGCGGGCGAGCCCGGCGATCGGCCCGCCGCCCATGATGACAACTTCCGCGCCGTCTTCCTCGATGGTCCGGTGACAGAGATCGACCAGCAGGCGCCCGGTCTCGGCCCGCGCGTTGGAGATGTGGCTCACCGGAACATCCAGCGCCCGCACGGCGGCGAGGCGACCGGCCAGGCCATGCTCCTCGGCGCATTCACCGAACCACGTCCCCAGCCGCTTGGTCACCGCCAGGATCGAGTAGCGCCGGCCAAGCGCGTGGGCGGTCAGGAAGGCGGATTCGGCGATACCGACGACCGGGATCTCCATCATCTCCTTGGCGCCGGACAGGCCGGGATCCCCGAAAGCGGCGACGATGGCGGCATCGTATTGACCGGCATTGCGGGCAAGGACATCAAGAACCGCGTGGCCGGCGATGGCGGCTTCGGCGCGGTTCTCGATATATTCAGCGCCGAAGCGCGCGGTCTCTGGGTGGATCTCGGTGTCCTCGCGCGCCGAGAGCCGCGCCTCGGTGGTCATCAGATCCGTGACGGCTTGGGTGATGTTCGGGTTGATCAGCAGGATCTTGCGCGCCATCGACCTATCCTTGCGGTGATTTGGCCTTGCCTTTCGGGGCCATCGCCGCCTTCAGTTTACGCAGCTTGGCCTTCTTGTTGAGCTTCTTTTTCTTTGGCTTCTCGGTGCCTGGCGCGGCGCGTCGCTTCTTCGCGAAACCTTGTCCTCGCTTGGGTCTCGCCTCTCCGCCGGCGCCATCACCAGCCGCCGGGGCTTCGGTGTCGCTCGCCGGCTTGGCCAGACCCAGCATTCTCTCCTTCACGATCGCCGGTTGACCGGGCATGTCATTGGCCGGCGGGGTAGTGGACAGGGAAGGGGCTGTCGGCGGCGATTGTCGCGCCATGCCTTGTCGGCGTTGCTTTCGCGTTTGGCCTTGAGGTGGGTTCGAATCCGGATGGGAGACCCGCGCACGCGGCGCGCGGGATTTGGCCTCCGGCTTGGAAGCCGGTTTCGGGTCGGGCGTGACCTCTTGCGCGGGTTTGGCCGCCGCTTCTGGTTTGGCGGCGGGCTTTGGTGCCGGTTCGATCGATGGTTCCGGCGCGGCCTCGTTGGCGGATACTTCCGGGCGAGCCTCCGTTCGCGGCGGTCGCGGCGCGCGAGGGGGCTTGTCATCGTGCCGAGGGTTGTCCGCGCGGCGACGGGGCGGCGCCTTTTCCGTTTCCGCCGGCGGGCCATCCACGCGGGTCACGGTGATCGAGTTTTCCAGCTTTCGGCTTGGGCCGATGGTTTCGAGAAAGCGATCGGCGGAGGCCGCGGTCAGTTCCACGTAGGACTCGTTCCGCTGAATGCGAATGGCGCCGATCTCTCCCTTGGTCAGCTTGCCGAACCGACACATCATCGGCAGCAGCCAACGGGGTTCGGCGTTTCGCTCGCGGCCCACGGACAGGCGGAACCAGACGCCGTCCTTGAAGTCCTCGCGACGGGTGCGTTTCGCTGGTTCTGGCGCCGCGTCTAAAAGCTCCTCGGGCGCGGTAAGGCCGGCCATGTGTTGACGCAGGAAGGCGGCGGCGATCTGCTCGGGCGCATGCCGGGTCAGCAGCTCACTGGCGAAAGCCTTTTCCTCCTCCGTCATCTCTCCGCTTAGGGCCTCGTCCTCTAGAACACGTTCCCGATCGCGCGCGATGATCTCCTCGGCGGAAGGCGGCTTGCCCCAATTCGCGGTGATATTCGCGCTGGCGAGTATACGCTCCATATACCGGCGGCGATGGTGCGGCACGATCAGGGTGCTGACACCCTTGCGACCGGCCCGACCGGTACGACCGCTACGATGAAGAAGCGACTCCGGGTTCTTGGGCAGGTCCGCGTGAATCACCAGTTCCAGATTGGGAAGGTCGATACCGCGCGCGGCGACGTCCGTGGCGATACAGATGCGGGCGCGGCCGTCTCGCAGGGCCTGCAGCGCATGGGTGCGCTCGTTCTGGCTAAGCTCTCCCGACAGCGCGACCACCGAGAAGCCGCGATTGGTGAAGCGGCTGGTCATGTGGTTGACCGTCGCCCGGGTGGCGCAGAAGACGATCGCGGAACGCGCGTCGGCGTGCCGCAGGATATTGATGATCGCGTTCTCGCGGTCATTGGGGGCGGCCACGAGTGCCCGGTATTCGATGTCGTGATGCTGTTCGCGTTCTTGATTGGTGGTGATCCGTTCGGCGTCTTTTTGATAACGCTTGGCGAGATTGGCGATCTGCCGGGGAACGGTCGCGGAGAACATCAGGGTGCGACGCTCCGCCGGGGCCGCGTCGAGGATAAACTCCAGATCCTCGCGAAACCCGAGGTCCAGCATCTCGTCGGCTTCGTCCAGAACCACCGCCTTAAGGGCGCTGGTGTCGAGCGAGCCGCGTTCGATGTGATCGCGCAGGCGGCCTGGCGTGCCGACCACGATATTCGCGCCCCGTTCCAGCGCCCGGCGCTCGGTCCGCATGTCCATTCCGCCGACACAGGACGCAAGCGACGCGCCGGTCAGCTCGTATAGCCATTCGAGCTCGCGCTTCACCTGGAGGGCCAACTCACGGGTCGGCGCGACCGCCAAGGCCGTCGGCGCGCCCGAGTGCTCAAATCGGCCTTTATCGTTCAGCAATGTCGGGGCCAGCGCGATCCCGAAGGCCACGGTCTTGCCCGAGCCGGTCTGTGCGGAGACCAGAAGGTCACGCTCCATCAGGCCGGGCGCGAGGACGGCGTTCTGCACGGGTGTTAAAACGGTGTATTCGCGTTTGGTCAACGCCTGTCCAAGCGCGGGAACCACGCCTTCGAATTCTGTCATTGGGTCGCTTTCGGAAACCGTTTCCAGCGCTCGAAAATCCAGCGCTTCTCGTTGTGCTTGATCGCGCCACGCGTCAAGCACAATTCACGCGCAACCTATGGCCATTCGTCCGCCATGTACAGAGTGCGATGAAGCGAAGACCTTGTTGGAAGTGTTTCAATGCCTATCTGTCGATGGCTGCTTCGCGCTGGCGATGCTACGGAGTAGATTGAAGCGGACTATTGATGGTGTCGTGAATAGCACGATACCAAGTCACCGGGGGCATGCGTGAGCCAACCACCAACCGAAAATCCCAGGCCACGACCGCGCAGACGCGCCAAGCCGAAGCTGATCGACCGAATTGTGGATTATCCCTACGCCCGCCTGTTCGGCTGGAAGGGGCAGTTGGTGATCGCGTCGGTGGTGTTGATCGGTCTCGCCGTGAAATTCGTGGTGGGCATCAACACGGTGACGCTCGACCCGATGAGTTGCCAGTTGGCCTGGAGCGATGGGGTCTACAAGCTTTTCCACAAGGAACGCATTCTGGCGAATACCAGGCATGAGCTGAACGCGCTCATGCGGGAAAAGCAGACCTTGATCTACCAGGTGAATTCCGGGCGAAACCCCTATGCCTCGTCGACCGACGGAAACGTGGTGAATTCACGCAAGATCAACAAGAACAAGTTCTTCTGGAAGTCGTTCCTCGAAAACTTGAAAAAAGAGCGCCTCGCGATCGGCAACTGCCTGAGACAGTTGCCGAACTATAAATTTGATTAACGCCGCGGGGGGGGACCTAGAGGCGGTGAGGACTCTCGTTCATGTTGCCTGTGTCTGATTCTCCAGCCATCGTGCCCTTAGGCGCTCCTTCAGCAAATCCATCCGCTCGGTGCCCCAGAACAACTCATCATCCAGGAGCATCGAGGGCACGCCGAAAACACCTCGGAGATGGGCATCCTCCACCAGACTTCTGAAGGCTTCCGCGCCTTCTCCCGCGAGATAGTCACGGAACGCCATGCCGCTGGCGCCGCATTCCTCCAGCACCGCCGTGACCGCGCCTGTGTCCTCGATATCCAGTTCGCGCTTGAAGAAACGCTCGAATACGAGGTCGATATAGCGGTCCGCGACGCCTTCTTGCTTGGCGAAAAGCAAGCCGATGGATGAGGTCGTCGAGTCGAACAGTTTGCGCGGGCCGAGAACCGTCACGCCGCGCTGATTGGCGAGGCGGCGGACATCCATGTACGAGTAGCGCACCCGCCGCCACTGATGCTCGTTTCGGGTGTCGACCTCGCCCAGATAGTCGCCGATCGGCAGGTTATACGGACGCCAGTCAAGGATTAGGTCATATTCAAGCGCCATCGCTCGAAGCGGCTTCACCGCCAGATAGGCGTAGGGGCTTTTGAAGTCGATATAGACCGGGATCTCGATATCCGTCACGCGTCTCTCCGTCGTCGGGTTTGCCGCCAGCCCATGTCAGGACAGTTTTTCGGCTTTCAGCTTCATGCCATGGGCCTCGCGGTCCCAGGTGTCCTGGGTCACGCCGGCCTCGCGCAGGCCGGCCTTCTGGATCTTCGTTGTCGGCGTCTTGGGCAACGCGTCGACCACTCGGACATAGCGCGGGACCATGAAATGCGCCATGCGCGGGGTTAGAAACCCGATCAAATCGGCGGGGTCGACCGTCTGTCCCGGCTTCGGCGCGAGCACGACCATGACCTCGTCCTCGCCATGCTCGCTCGGCACCGGGATGGCGGCGCATTCCTGGACCGAGGGGTGATCATTAACCACGACCTCGACCTCGAATGAGGAGATGTTTTCGCCTCGGCGGCGGATCGCGTCCTTGAGGCGGTCGACAAAGAAATAGTTGCCCTCGGCGTCGCGGCGAAAGGCATCGCCGGTATGGAACCAGCCATTACGCCAGGCGCGGGCCGTGGCCTCCGGGTTCTTGTAGTAACCGTGGTTGATGGCCCAGGGCAGGTCGGGCCGCAGGATCAACTCTCCGACCGCGCCCTCGGGTACCTCGATGTCATGGTCGTCGACGATCCGCAGCTCGTTCACCGGTCTTGCCTTGCCGGCGAGCCCCGGGACGCCGGGATTGGCGTCGGAGATGATTGGCGTGTTGATTTCGGTCATGTTGAAGATGGTGTAAAGATCGGTGCCGAAGCGATCGCGAAATATCACGGACTCCTCGGTCAGCGGCACCGAGAAGACCATTCGCAAGGGATGATCGCGGTCGTCGTCACGGGGCGGCTGCTTGATCAGGAAACTGCACATCACACCAAGAAGAAAGACCATGGTGCTTTCGGTTTCCCGCACCACGTCCCAGAAGGTTTCCGTGCGGAACCCCGGGCTCATGGTAATCGAGCCGCCCCGGCACAGCATGCCGTAGGTGATGAAGCATCCGGCGATATGGAACATCGGCAGATTGATCAGCGCCCTGTCATCGTCCCGCAGACAATACCAGGCATCGTGATCCATGCTGTTAAAAGCATGAAAATACGACGACATGGTTCCCTTGGAGGGCCCGGTGGTGCCGGACGTATAGACGATGGATTGCAAATCCCACGGTTGGATCGGACGGGCGGGATCGCTCGGCTCGCCGGCCATGTCGACGACCGCGTGGTAGTCCCGGACCGCGAGGTCGTCGATCGAATTTGGCGCGCCGCCGCTCACCAAGACTATTTGCAAGCGCGAGGTTTCGATCTCGGACAAGCGAGGCGCCAATTCATGATGGGCAATGATGACCTCGGCATCGGAATTCTCGATCACATGGGCGAGCAAGCCGCCGCGATACCCGGTGTTAATCGGGATATAGACCGCGCCGATATAGTTCACCGCCAGATAGGTCTCCAGCGCCTCCGCGCCATTCGGCAGCCAGATGACGACATGATCGTCTTGCGCCACGCCGAGGCCCTGCAGCGCGGCGGCGACTTTCCGAACCCGCGCCAAGGTCTCGGCATAGCTCCAGGCCCCGCCACCTTCGAACACCGCGAAGATCTCGTCCGGTTTGTCTCGGGCATGGCGTTCCAGCACATAGCGCGAAACGCATTTCTCGGGGGTGGGAATGGATCGGGCCACGTTGGAGTCTCCATAAATCGCTCGAAAGTGTGCCGAAACCCGGGAAGGGCGGCAAGCGGCATGCATTCCGACTTGCCCGGGTACCGCGCGCGGCGGTAAAGCCTGGGGGTCTTCAACACGTTGATGAATCTCGGGAGCCGGTAGTCGATGACCCAGGAGCAGGGGAAAGTTCACGACCTCCGGGCATCGGATCCCGAGGATATGTGGCGGGTTTTCAGCTTCGAGAACCTGCAACGTCTCGCGAATGCCGTGAAACCGCGCCTTGTTGGTGGCGAGCTAACGCTTGTCTATGTGCTCTCGATGCCCAGCCGGATCGGTCACTTGGCACTGGAGCCGCATGCGCTGTTTAACCACTATGGCGAGGAGTATGATCGTCTGGTGATCGTCTACCGCGACAATCCGAGCTTCCCGCTTAGCCAGGGGGTCAAGGAGTTGGCCAGCGGTTATGTCACCTTCGCGACGACTGAATTCTCCGAAGTGGCCGAAATGGGCCACCACGACGGGAATATCCAGGATTTCGGCATTTTCAGCTTCGCCATTGCCGCGCCGCAGACCTTGATCGGTCGCTTTGTTGACGCGCAGGCGGGTGGCCATCAACCCCGGTATTTCTCCATATCGCCAGAGATGCGCGCGCGCGGCGAGCCGATGCTGCGACGCTTGGGGATAACGCCGGGTGACAAGCTCATCGGGTTTCACGCTCGGACCCCCGGAACCCACGCGAACGCCGCCTATCACGACTACCGCAACGCCAGCTTGGAGAACTATGAGCCCCTGCTTCGGTACTTGTTGGAGCAGGATTATTGGGTCGTCCGTCTCGGTGATCGGCAGTCACCGGATCTGAGCTTCACGCATCCGAGGCTGGTGGATCTGCCGAAACAGCCGGATTACCAGGACTTCATGGATGTCGTGATCGCGGACCGGTCGGTTTTCGGATTGGTGGGTGATTCAGGGCCCGAGGCGATCTTCCGCATCATGGGCAAGCCGATCCTTCGGCTGAATTGCGCGGCGACCCACCATGTCTGGTTGAGCCCCGATGATCTTCTGTTGTTGAAGAACTATCGCGACCGGCGAACCGGCCAGGCTCTCGGGTATCGGGAGTTGTTGGAGCGGGGGCTGTCCACGGTGGTGGCGGCCAGGGATCTTGATCGCCACGAGGTCGACATCATCGAAAACACCGCTGATGAGTTATTGGCCGCGGGCATGGAAATGCTCGACCGGTTGGCGGGGCGGGGGCCGGATGACGCGGTAACACAAGCGCGTTTCCGCGAGATAGGCGCTGACTTCGCGGAACGCTTTCAATTCCTGCCGCCGGAACAGCGGCTACCAGGAAGCCCGCTTGTTACCTGTTACGGATACGGGTTGCCTTGGACCCGCCACGCGCATTCCTATTTCGAGGCTCATCCAGGCTTTCTGGAGACATGAAGCTTAGGCCAGAAGTTCCGGCAGCTTGGTGACGATGCGGTCCGGTTTGACCGACGTCCCCGACGGCAGCTCGCCAATCTCGCGCGGACAGCGCCAGATCGCGTGGAAGCCGAGACGTTGGGGGGCGGCGACCTCCCACTCCAGATTGTCGCCGACGATCCAGGTTTCGCCGGGGCTCGCCTCAAGCGCCGCCAGCGCCTTGCGATAGGCCTCGGGCTCGGGTTTGCCGATACCCGCTTCGCCCTCGATCTGGACATGCAGGAAATGGGGTTCCAGCTCGAAGCGATTGATCTTGGCCCGCTGCGCCTCGGAGGTACCATTGGTGATCAAGCCGAGCTTGATCCCTTCGGCTTTCAAGGTTTCCAGGGTTTCGATCGCGCCGTCATAGAGGGTTGTCCGTTCGAACATAAGCGCGCCGACCCTTTCGGCGACCTCCCAGCGCACGGTCTCGGGGAAACGCTCCGGTCGATCCAGACCGCCGTTGAGGATCTCGAAGCGCGCCCAAGACAGATCCAGTCGCCCGGTCCGGTGCCGGGTGGGATCCGACCAGAAATGCTTGGCCGAGGCATCGATCGTCGCGAGCAGATCATCGAGATCGTCCGGCAAGGCGGCGTCGGCGCCAAGTTGTTCGGCCCATACCTCGGAAAAGGCGTCGCGCCAAAACATCGTACGGTGATGCCTGGGGGAAATCAGGGTGTCGTCTAGGTCGAACAGAATGGCCTTGGGCCGCATGATGGATCCGTCAGATATGAAGGTCGGAGGTCGGACTGTCTTGGTACCCGTGAAGCTCCTCGATGGGAAGCGTGGGGAAGGTTTTCTGGGTTCGAAAGGCCAATTGACCCTCGATCCCGGTGCGCGCCAGGGTGGTGGTGAAGATCTCGCGGATCTCTCGCCGCATGTGTTCCGGGAGGGACTCGCGGGTTCGGATCAGCAGGTCGACGGTTTGCGGTTGAACCGCGCCGTCGATCTGTAGGTCGCCAAGCTGGCTGAGCGATAGATCGACCACGAACCGGGTTCTATCCGTCCCGTCTCGGTCCTTATCGTCCCCGCCATTGTTTTCCTGGTGGAGGAAGAAGCGGACCTGGTTGAGTTGGCCGTCATCCATGAACGGAATGAAGAAACCGCGCCAGCCGCCGTCATTGGGCTCGCTGGCCCGCTGCATGGTGCCGAATTCCTCGCTCAAGGTCGCGCCGATCCCGCCTCGGGCCAGTTCCAGTGCCCGGGCGTTGCTCTCGCCCAGCCAGGCGCGAAAATCACCGCCCCGCACCGCCGTGATAAACAGCGCGATCGCGGCGGTGAGCTGGGGACCGGGCCGGGCCACGTGGTTTTGGGTGATCTGGTTGGCGGCGGACGGGTTGGCGGTCTCCAAAAGCCGGATCGCCTCGTCCAGTGTTGCCCAATGGCGCGCGAGATGGGCGAGGGGGGCTGGTGGTGGTCCCGCGACTTGGCCGCCCGCTCTCCGCGCGGATTGCGGCAGGATCTCGATCTCGACACGACTACCGGGCGGAAAATCGCCTTGGCCGACCATGGTCATCAGGCCCCGCGGAGTCCCGAGGATCGTTTGGCCCGAACGGGACAAGCCGATCACCGTTCCCGCGACCACTTGTCCCTGAGGTGTTGTAGCCGGGGTCGAGGCGTTGGTTGTCGAGGCACCGGGATGTTGAACCGAGAGAATGCGCAGGTCCACGCGCTGAATCTGGGCGAACCGTTCTATCAGGGTTGACGCGGGCTGTGCGCCGGGCGTCGTGGCGCCGGCGGTGGTCGGGGCGCCGGCGGCTGTCGCCGATCCTTGAGCCGCGACAGTCCCCGCCGCCACGTTGGACGAAGCCGTGCTCGCGTTGGAAGGTGCTTGTCCAGGATGATTGCCTGGCGTGGCGGTCGCCGCTTGGGGCCGGGTGGTGGCGTTTGAATCCGTCGTGACCGTCGCTTGCGGAGGGCCAGCGGATTGCGGAGGGGCCGGAGAGGTTTGAGACGTGATTTGAGGTGAGGGAACGTTACCGGGCGTTGACGCCACGGACGCGTTTGCTCCCAAAGGCAGTCGCGGGGCCCCGGCTGGAGGTCCGTATTGGCCAACATTCGCCGGAACCGGGGCCCGGCCCGCGGTGGGAGCAGTGGCGATCCCGACGCTGGGGGGCGGGGCCGTATTGACGCTTGAAGCGGAAGTAGGCGTGGAGCCGCCGGGCGGTGGAGCCTGTCGGGTCGCGCCATCGGTGATCGCGCGCGCGGCGTTCAGCGCGGTTTGCAAGAGAGCACCGGTCCCCGCGCGGGCGAGAGACGCCAGGGACGTGGTCGATGCCCCGGCGGAAGGTGCCGGCGCATTAGCGCGCGCCGTGGCCCCTGGATCGCCGGGCGGCGCTTGCGGCGGCGCTCCACCAGGCGGCGCGGTGGCTTGTGGTTGCGCGGGGGCTTGGCCACTGCTTGAAGATGGCCCCGTGAGTGTTTGGCCAGACGTGGTGGTCACTTGTGGTTGCGCCGTTGATGTCGGCCCCTGTGACGCGGGCTGAGCTTGAGAGCCCGTAGGAGGCATGGGGGCATCGCCGGGGCGTGGAATGATCGTCGCCGTGGTGATGGCGCCGGGCACGAGGCGGGCCGGAACCGACCCCTCGGCGCGGGGCGGTGGCGGGGCCGCCGGATCGGCGGAGGGGGGAGGCGCGGCGCGTTGGGG
>JADHLJ010000074.1 GCA_016780745.1 Alphaproteobacteria bacterium
TACGCGCGCTCCTCCGTGCTCAGCACCAACACTTCAACCGGACGACCACGTGGCATCACAACGCCTCCAAAGCATGTGAAGCCAAAGCGTAAACCAAATCAGAAACTTAATGAATTGTACTTCGATTCCAGGACACTAGTTCGTTAGAGCATATGCTGGCCACCGGTCACGAAGATCTCGGTTCCCGTGACATAGGCGCTGTCCTCGGAGCAAAGATAGTGGATGGTCGAGGCAACATCCTTCGGCTCGCCCAGGCGATGCAGGGGAATGCGGGGTATCAGCACTTCGGTTTCCGGCGAAAGCATCGCGGTTTCGATCTCTCCCGGCGCGACGGCGTTTACCCGCACGCCAAGCTCGGCGAACTCATTGGCCAATTCGCGGGTAAGGGCGGATAGCGCGGCTTTCGAGGTGCTATAGGCGGAACCGGCGAAAGGGTGAATCGAATGCCCGGCGATCGAGGTGATATTCACGACGGCGCCCTTGCCGCGCGCCAAAGCCGCCGCGAACCCCCTGGAGAGGCGCAGAGGCGCGAAGAAATTCAACTCGAACACCTGTCGCCAGGCATCGATGTCGCCGTTGAGGCACCCCAGTCGCTCCTTGAACGGCGACTTGGGCGACCATCCTGCGTTGTTAACCAAGGCATGCAGGGGCCGACCATCAAGCACCGCGTTGGCTTCGGCGATGAAGGCGTCGATGCCCGCGTCGTCTCCTAGATCCGCCGTCAAGTGATGCGACCAGTTCGGGTCGCGCCGACATTCTTCAGGCGGAGCTTCGCGGGAGCAGGTGATGATCTCCCAGTTCCGGGCACTGAAGAAACTGACCGTGGCGTGACCGATGCCGCGACTGGCGCCGGTTAGAAGCAAGGTTTTTCGAGAATCCGTCATGGCAATGAGTCTATGCTCTTCGACGACAAGGTCAACGGTGGGAGATGCGGATCGTGACCCAGCTAGTTCGATTGATGCTTATAAGCCTGATGGTCATTGGTTTGACTCGGATCGCCGCGGCGCAGAGCTATGCAAGCGAGCATTATCGACTGAAGGTCGTCACGGTTGCCCAAGGCCTGGTCAAGCCCTGGGCGCTGGCCTGGCTTCCCGATGGTCGGATGCTGGTTACCGAAAGGCCGGGCCGGTTGCGCGTTGTCTCCCCGGACGGCGAGATTTCAGCACCGGTTCGCGGGCTGCCGGACGTTGATGATCGCGGCCAGGGCGGCCTGCTCGATGTCCTGATCGATCCTGACTTCTTGAAGAACCGTTTGATTTATCTTTCTTACTCGGAACCCGGTTCGGATGGCTCCGGAACCGTCGTCGCCAGGGCTGAACTGCGTGACGATGGCTTGGAAAAGATCAAGGTCATCTTTCGGCAATTTCCGAAGGTCGAGAGCGGGCTTCACTTCGGCTCTCGCCTGGCGTTGGCGTCGGACGGAACGCTGTTCATCACCGTCGGAGAACGCGGCCAGAGGGAGATGGCGCAGGATCCGAGCGTGAATCGGGGGCAGGTGATCCGTATTCATACCGATGGACGTATTCCCGCCGACAACCCCTTTGTCGGGCGCCCGGGGCATCGACCTGAGATCTGGTCATACGGCCATCGCAATCCCCAGGGCGCCGCGATCCATCCCGAGACCGGCGCGCTTTGGATCCATGAGCATGGCGCGCGTGGTGGAGACGAGGTCAATATTCCGAAACCCGGCGGGAATTTCGGCTGGCCGGTAATCGCCTACGGAACCCACTATTCCGGCGCGAAAATCGGTATCGGACGAAGCGCGCCAGGCATGGAGCAACCGATCCATTATTGGGACCCGTCGATCGCGCCATCTGGATTGGCTTTCTACTCCGGCGACGTTTTTCCCAAGTGGCGAGGGAGTTTATTGGTCGGCGCGCTGAAGTTTCGCTTGGTGGCGCGGTTGACCCTCAAGGGCGAGCGAGTGGTCGGGCAGGAGGCCCTGGTCGCGGATATCGGGGAACGTATTCGCGATGTCCGCCAAGGACCGGACGGGTATGTGTATTTGCTAACGGATTCCCGCGCCGGGCGCATTTTAAGGCTGGAACCGGAAAGCTGAACCGATCCAAGATGAAGTTCGGCCTCGCCCAGTAAAATCCTTTCCGTCGTCCTCGCGAAGGCGGGGACCCCAAAAAAGCGGTGGGCAAAGACACCTTATTCAACCGATAAAAGAGGTCCCCGCTTGCGCGAGGACGACCACTTGAAAGGGCAGGTATCAGCCGTTCTCATGTCCTCACTCCTACGGATTGAGGCGGGTAACGGTCCAATCCTGACCTTCGGAGCCGCGCGCGAAGACGAAACGGTCATGCAGCCGAAACTCGCCATCGTGCCAGAACTCGATCCGAAGCGGGATGACCCGGGCTCCGGTCCAATAGGGTGGCCGGGGAATATCGCGATCCGCGTATTCCTCCTCGTATTTCCGCACGGACGCAATCAAGGCGTCCCTACTGGCGAGCGGGCGAGACTGTTGCGAGGCCCAGGCGCCGGTCTGGCTCATCCTGGCGCGGCTCGCGAAATAGGCGTCCGCCTCGGCATCGTCAACCGTGACGATCGGGCCCTCGACGCGGACCTGGCGTTTCAAAGACTTCCAATGAAAACACAGAGCGGCGAAGGGATTGACCGCAAGTTCCGCGCCCTTGCGGCTTTCGAAATTGGAGTAGAAGACGAACCCGCGGTCATCCACGCCCTTCAGAAGCAGGATGCGCGCCGATGGACGCCCGATCGCGTCGGCGGTCGCCACGGTCATGGCATTCGGGTCGCTGGTCTCCGACGCCTCGGCATCGGCGAACCAGGATTTGAACAGCGCGAAGGGGTCGTTGGTATCGGGTTCGAACATCGGATGGCCGCCTTGTGAGGAAACTCACGGCGAAATTACCGTAAAGGCCTTGGAACCGCCACATTTGTTCCCAAATCTAGGCAAGTTTCGTCGCCAATCTCGGCGGTGTGTGGGGATGAGCCTTTGTCCATGGTGGTCGTCACGGGATGGTCATCACGGGATCGAGGCTCTTGCAACGGGGTGTTCCGGCGATTGGGTTCGCCATGATAAACTCCAGTTCTTGGTTGCTCGAAGCGCGATCTTCGCGGCCGCTCGGCACCGAGGGACTCTGAAAGGATTATCGAGATGTTGAAACGGATCGCCCTGGTTTCGGTTGTCGCGCTCGGGCTCGCGGCATGTCAGTCGACCGGCCAAGGCCAGAAACAGGGTGTCGGAACCGTGTTGGGGGGTGTCGCCGGCGCGGTGGCTGGCGCGCAGTTTGGCAAGGGAAGCGGTCGGGTTGCCGCCGGCGCGGCGGGTGCGTTGCTCGGCGCGTTCCTTGGCAATCAGGTTGGCCAGTCCCTGGATAACGCGGACCGCCTGGCCATGCAGCGCAGCACCAACAACGCCCTGGAGCGCCAGCCATCCGGCACGGCGGTTGCCTGGAAGAACCCGGATAGCGGCAATCATGGAACGGTGACACCGAAGCCCGTCTATACAGACAGTAGCGGGAAGTATTGCCGGGAGTTCAGTCAAACGGTCACGGTTGGCGGAAAGACCGAACAGGCCTATGGAACCGCGTGTCGCCAGCCCGACGGATCGTGGAAGATCGTTCGGTAGGCTTGCATCCGAGGCCTCCGATGCCGTATGCGGTTAGGCCTGTCGGGTCTAGCCGCGCGGGTTATATGGTTTATTCGGTGCCATGAGCGATCCATACAAAATACTGGGCGTGTCGAGTTCCGCGACTGGCGCGGAGATCAAATCCGCCTATCGCAAGCTCGCGAAACAGCATCATCCGGACTTGAACGCGGGAAACGCGGACAAGTTTAAGGAGATAAACGGCGCCTATGATATTTTGTCGGATGAGACCAAGCGCGCGAAATTCGATCGTGGCCAAATAGACCCCTCCGGCAACGAGAAGCCCGGCGCCGGGTTCTGGCGAAATTGGGGCGCGCGGTCGCGGTCGCGGCATGCCGGATCGGGTGCCGGCGGTTTCAATTTCGATGATCTCGGCGACGAAGACGATCTCTTCGCTGATTTATTCCGCACCGGTGGCCGAAGTCGGGGAGGGGCGGGCGGTCGCACGCGATCCAAGCCCGAGGTCGAGCCGGTTCGCAACACCAATTACAAACTGAAGGTCCCTTTCGTGGAGGCGACCGCCGGGGTTCGCAAGCGCGTGACTTTGTCGGATGGCAAGGTTGTGGACATGGCGATCCCAGCCGGCTCGGAAACCGGCGCGAAGCTTCGCCTCAAGGGCCAAGGGCGTGTCGGCGCGGACGGTAAGACCCAGGGCGACGCGGTGATCGAGATCAGCGTCGAGGAGCACGACTATTTTATCCGCGATGGCCAGGACATTCGCCTGGAGATCCCGGTAACGCTGTACGAAGCCGTATTGGGCGATTCCGTCGTCGTGCCCACCATTCATGGCAATGTGACCCTCAGGATCCCGAAGAACTCGAACAGCGGAGCCACGTTACGGCTGAAAGGCAAGGGCGTACCATCGGTCAAGGGATCGCCCGCCGGTGACCAATATGTGACGCTACGTGTGGTGCTGCCTGATGGCGAAGATGCCGAACTGAGCAAGTTTGTCGAGGAATGGGCAAAAGGTAAGGGCTATAATCCCCGGCATAAGATGAGGTTCACTTAGCGTTTCGAAACAAGCGGTGACCCTACACGCATCGTTGTGAGTTACGCCCTCAAGGCCTGGATTGCCATCGAGAGCGCTTGGAGTCGTCATGTCGGATTATAGATCCCGTCGGGGTGAGCGCCGCCGCAAGAGACGGATTGATGACATGTCCCGTGGACATTTTCCCGGACGTCAACGCGCCGAGCGTGAGATCTCCATCGAAATCGACGAGGATGACCAAGAGACCCGGAGGTCGGTATTCTCGCCTCGATGGTTCAAGCGCCTCGGCCCAAAGGAAAGATATCTCGTTTTCGCGACCTTTATTGCCATGATCATCACCGCCTCGTGGATCTCTTACGATCGTCATGCCGCCGAAACGGAGGTTACGGCGGATCGGTTCAACGAGACCCAGGTCTCGCTCGGTAAAAGCCTGTACATCGCGAATTGCGCTTTCTGCCATGGCGATAACCTGGAAGGAAAACCAGGCTGGGATGGTCGGTATCCAACCGGTAGGCGCCCGGCATTGCCGCTGGATGGCGAAACCGCGATCACCCGTCTCTCGGACCAGGATCTCATGGATGTCACGAAATACGGCGGCCAACCCTTCTCGCCGGCGGATTACGAGAACGACATGCCGGGTTTCGAGATGCAACTGAGCGACGCCGATATCTGGGCCATAGTCGCCTTCATTAAGAGCCGTTGGTCGGATGACGCGATCGAGCGGCAGCGCGAGGCCCAGGAGAAGTTGAACCAATAGGAGAGTGCCATGAGCGAACGGTTTAACGACGCGAGCATCGCCGATATAACGGCGGTCCTGACGGACTATTTCGACGGCCTTTATGACGGTGATCTGGAGAAGTTCGCGCGGGTGTTCCACGAGGACTCGCATCTCTATTTCACCGATGGGGACACCGTTACCGATTGGCCACGCGAGAAGTATTTCGAGATTATCGCGGGGCGTCCGTCACCGGCCAGCCAGGGGCTCGCGCGGTTCGACAAGATCCTGTCGATCCACAAGGCGGGGCCGGATACCGCCCTGGCGACGGTCAACTGCGCGGTGCCGCCGCGCTACTTCACGGATTATTTGACCTTCGTGCGGACCAGCCAGGGTTGGCGGATCATCTCCAAGACGTTTCACGCCGAGGTGCATGAATAAGACGTATCGCGATGGCGCTCGGGGATGAGCGCCATCGCGGAATACGCTAGCGGTGGGCTAAACCTCAAGTCTCAGATGCGGTTGGCCATTCGAGGTTTTTTCTCGTGTTTCGCCCGTCGCGCCGATGACACAGGTCACGCGTTTGCGAAAATTCGAGAAACTCGGGAACGTCACGACATCAACCGCTTCATCGAATGACAAGGTCACGCGATATTGGTTTCCGTCGTTTAATGCCTGAATACCGATCACTTGGCCGATGAAAGGTTGGCCAAGATACGTGCCTCGTACTTTTTCGCCGATTGTGACCGGGCAGGAGGCTCGCTCATTCGAGACCATCGCATGAAGCGTATTCCAGTCCTTGTAGCCATATTGATGGGCCACGATTTCCAGCGATCTGCCATGCCCGATCGTTCGGCCATCCGCGCCGAGATCGGCACGCAGGCGTTTCGCTTGGGTTTTTAGTGTCTCCAACGGAGGGAGTCGGGTTGATCCATTCATGATGTCGCCTCACACGGTTTACGCATGCGGAACGAAAATGGTGCTCGCGTTGCCATCAAACCGCATGTCATCGGGTTCGGCGGAAAGAATCAATTGGGGGACTTCACCTTGGCCATGCCAGCGAGCGGCGGGTGCCCCGACCTTGAGCGTTAGGTAGGGGCGGCGACGGTCATTGTCAATATGCCGAAGGGCCCCTGTCGGCGGCGGCCATGGCCACGGCGATTTGCGCCGCCAGCGTGGCGTTGTTCTCCACCAGCGCGACATTGGCTTCGAGACTCCGGCCTTCGGTGATCTCGTTCAGGCGCGATAACAGGAACGGCGTTACGGCGGCGCCGTCGATCGCGTTTTCTTCAGCCATCGCAAGGGCCTCGGTCAGCGCTTGTTCCACCACCTCGTTGCTCAGTGCCGCCCCGGCGGGGATCGGATTGACGATCAGCGTGCCCGTGTTGTCTCCAAGTTGTCCTTGTACCCGTAGCAGCGCCGCGATCTCGGCGGCGGTATCCAGACGATGCGGCACGCGAAGATCGCTCGAGCGACACCAGAAAGCCGGCAGGGTATCGGTTCCATGACCTACAACCGGAACGCCCAGGGTTTCCAAGGCTTCCAAGGTCTTGGGAAGATCCAGGATCGCCTTCGCTCCGGCGCAAACCACGGCGACCGGCGTGCGGGCAAGTTCCTGTAGATCGGCGGAGATATCGAAGCTCAGCTCCGCGCCCCGATGAACGCCGCCGATACCGCCGGTCGCGAAGACCCTGATACCGGCGAGATGCGCGGCGATCATCGTGCCGGAGACCGTGGTCGCGCCGTCGCCGCCGCGCGCCAACACCGCCGCGAGGTCTCGTCGTGAGATTTTTGCCATGGCATCGCTCTCGGCGAGCAAAGCCAGATCCTCTTGTGTCAGACCGACCCGAATGCGCCCGTCCAGCACCGCGACGGTGGCGGGTATAGCGCCGTTTTCGCGGACAACGGCTTCCAGGCGGTTGGCGACCTCGAGATTTCGCGGGCGCGGTAGGCCATGGGAGATGATCGTTGATTCCAGCGCCACAACCGGCTTTCCATCCGCTAGCGCGGCGGTGACTTCTTCGGAAACCGCGAGGAGAGGATTGGTTTTTCTATTTCTCATCTCGGCAATTCACCGTTGGATCGACGCGCGCGCCAGGAGATCCGCCGCGTCGACGCCGGCGGGATGGGGAGTTTCGCTTTCCACCGCGAAAGCCGCCGCGGCGAGGCCAAGGCGAACCGCGTCGGCCATCGGAACCCCTTCAAGAATACCGTGTAGAAGCCCGGCGGCAAGCGCGTCGCCGCCACCGGTCACATCCACGACGTTACAGGGCAGGGGAGTGAAATCGGATCGGGATCCGTGGTCGAGGAGGGTAACCCCCCGTGCGGCATGGCCAATGATTGTGCGTCCGACCCCAAGGACTTCAACGGCGCTCAATTGCGCGGCGGCGGTGTCGCAAGCTAGTAGGGTTGTCGCTTCGTCTTCATTGGTGATGAGCAAATCAAGCCTTGGGCATGCCGCCCGTATCCTGGGCGCCTTGGTGACGGATACGGTGTCCGCCGAGAGTATCGCCGATGTCGGTGCCCGCGTGGCGAGATGGCGGATCGCGGTCTCCGGCAGGTTGGCGTCAAGGAACCAAAGGTCCGCGGTTCCCGTCACCTTCAGCGCCTGGTCGATCTGTTCAGGGGTGAAATCGTCATGGATCGACATATCGGCGAGACCCAGGCGCAATTCGCCGGACGGCTCGATGGCCGCGGTATAGGTCGCCGTCGGATAGTCGGGATCGCGCATGACGGCGTCACAGCGAACTCCTAGTCGGGTCAGCTCGTCCAGGACGAAGGTGCCATCCGCGTCGGTGCCGACCCGTGTCACCATGAAGACCTCGTGGCCGAGAGTCGCGAGCCAGCCGGCGACATTGCCCGCGACGCCACCGCGCGCCCGGCTGGTCTTCACGGGATTGGAACTCCCCTCGATCAAGGGAGCGAGGCTTTGCGCGCGGAAATCGACATGGGCCGCGCCGAAACAGATGACGCGCGATCCCATAGTGTGGCTCCGCGCGCCGGTATCCTAGCCGAGCATCATCTTGTTGAGGCGGAGACGCAGGGCGTTCAACCGGATAAAGCCATGCGCGTCGGCGTGGTCGTAGTCCGACTGCCCCTCCTCGAAGGTCACGTAGTCGGCGGAATAGAGGCTCTTATCGGCCTTGCGCCCGACGACGATGGTGTTGCCCTTATAGAGCTTGAGACGGACGGTGCCGGTGACATGCCGCTGGCTATGATCGATCGCGGCTTGCAGCATTTCGCGCTCGGGCGAGTACCAGAAACCGTTATAGATCAGCTCGGCATAGCGCGGCATCAACTCGTCCTTCAAATGCGCCATGCCGCGATCCAGGGTGAGGCTCTCCATCGCCCGATGCGCGACATGCATGATCGTGCCGCCCGGGGTCTCGTAAAGCCCCCGGTTCTTCATGCCGACAAATCGGTTTTCCACTAGATCCAGACGACCGATGCCATTGTCGTGACCCAGCGTGTTCAAGGCCGTCAGCAAGGTCGCGGGGCTCATCGCCTCGCCATCGATGGAGACCGGATCACCGTGCTCGAAGCCGACCTCGATATAGGTCGGCTTGTCCGGGGCGTCCTCGGGCGCGATGGTGCGTGAGTAGATGAATTCGGCGCCCTCGACCCAGGGGTCCTCGATGATCTTGCCCTCGCTGGAGGCGTGCAGCAGGTTCGCGTCGACAGAGAACGGGGCCTCGCCGCGCTTGTCCTTGGCGATCGGGATCTGCCGGGATTCGGCGTAACGGATCAGGTCCTCGCGACCGACGAATTCCCATTCCCGCCAAGGCGCGATGATTTTGATGTGCGGGTTCAGCGCGTAATAGGCGAGCTCGAAACGCACCTGATCATTGCCCTTGCCGGTGGCCCCGTGGGCGACCGCGTCGGCGCCGGTTTGCTTGGCGATCTCGATCTGGCGCTTGGCGATCAGCGGACGGGCGATCGAGGTGCCGAGCAGATAGGTTCCCTCATAGACCGTGTTGGCGCGGAACATCGGGAAGACGAAGTCGCGGGTGAATTCCTCGCGCAGGTCCTCGACGAAGATCTCCTTGATACCCAGCATCTCGGCCTTCTTGCGCGCCGGTTCCAGATCCTCGCCTTGGCCGAGATCGGCGGTGAAGGTCACTACCTCGCAACGATAGGTGTCTTGCAGCCATTTCAGGATGATCGAGGTGTCGAGCCCGCCGGAATAGGCGAGAACGACCTTGTTGATTTGGTCGGCCATGGGTTCCTCATGGTAACGGAGTCGCGCGCGCCTAGCATTTCGCCAGCGGCGCGGGAGTATAGGCGAAGTCTCGTTTCCCGCAAGGCCTCAAGGGCTTTTCGCTGTGTCGGGACGTCATTCTTGGCTTGGGGATGACGAAAACGGATAGGCGTGGTCTGATCGAGGGGATCGATTGAGCGGGGAGAGGTGAATGAGCATGGTCGGCGACGTTAGGATCTGCTCTCATCACGTGGGAGGGCGGAGTGGGACGCGCAATCTGCCGATTGTCGGCGGTTTCGAGGCCGACGTCGTCAGTGTCTTCTACGAACCCGACACGACGGCGGTGGACGGTATACACCGCGCGACGGAACATCTGGCGTCCGAGACACGGGTCCTGACCGACTGCCTAAGCGGCGATGGTGGCGTTCGACCGTTTTATATCTTCAATGATCGTTATCGCAGTTCGATCCTCCCTTTGATCCCTGATTTCGCCCGGCGCTATGCGTTCGATCCGCAATTCGGCTGGGACACTGATCCCGAAAGCACCGAGGTGGTCGAGCGGCATGAGTTTGAAACCGCCACCCTGGACGCGGTGATTGAACGTGAGGTCGGTAACCTGGCACCGCCGGATTATCTTTCCATAGACACTCAGGGCACCGAGCTCGAGATCCTGCAAGGGAGCCTTGAGACCCTGACCAGCAACGTGCTCGCGGTGTTCGTCGAGGTCGGTTTCGCGCCGACCTATGAAGGTCAGCCGATGTTTTCGGCGCTGGAAGAATTTTTGCGCGGGCAAGGGTTCACGCTTGCGTCCCTGGAGGTGTTTCCGGCCCAGGCGCGGACAAGCGAGCGGGTCCCGATCGGGTTTCGCGGCGCCGGTTTCATTGATAGTGGCGAGGCCTTGTTTCTGAGGGACCCGAGGCGCGGGCTGTCCGGGATGGCGAACCAGGATCTGGCGCTCGCCAAACTCGCGGTTATCGCGTTCATGCATGGCTTCCCGCACGAGACCTATGCGATCCTCGATCAACTCGGCGACGACCGTCTCGCCCAGCTTGAAGTGCGCGCGGCCGGCACCGTCGGATATCTCGCGTTCCTTTCCGAGTTCCGGTCGATCATGCGTTCGCAAGCCCAGGTCTATCCGATGCTTTACTCGCATGTGCTGGGACCAGAGCACAGCGCCGCACGGTTTTCGGACCCGGAGTTGTTGTCCAAGCTCGATCCGATGCAACGGTTGGTACGCTACTATCAGGGCGCCGCGCCGGCGGAGTTGAACCAAGCCTTGATGTCGCTTGGCCAACCGGAATTCATCGGGATCGAGGATCTGGCGACACGCTACGGAATGCCGGAAATCGCCGAGGAAGTCCGCGCGGCCCGTCTCCAGCAGGTGGAAAAGACCCGGATCTGGCTTGGGTTGGCCGGGCCGGGATGACATAATCTTCGCGGAGTGGATAATACCAGCTTGTCCCCATCGGTACGGAAACAGACCATGAGCATTGAACTGGCCACCAAGAATTCAGCGGAATGGGAAGCGCGCCTCGATGTCGCGGCGGCGCACCGGCTCGCCGTGATGCATGGGCTGAACGAGGGGGTGTGGAACCATATCTCGCTGGTCTCGCCGGATGAGCCTGACAATATTCTGATCAGCCCCGGCCATACCCATTGGGGACAGGTGACGGCGAGCAATCTGGCCTTGATGAACCCTGACGGTGAGATGCTCTCCGGCATGCGCCCGCCGATCCGGGCGGGTTGGATCATCCATCATCCCGTCCACAAGGCGCGGCCAGACGCCAAATGCGTCATTCACGTTCATTCGCCCTATACGACGGCGATGTCGATCCGGAGCGACATGCGTCTGGAAACCCGCAGCTCACAGCAGGCCGCTGGCTTTCACGACGATGTCGCCTATTACGAGGTCTATGACGGGGTCCTGGCCGATGAGTCAGAGGGCGAGCACATGGCCGAGGTTATGGGCGACAAGCGCATCCTGATGATGCGCAATCACGGGGCGATGATCGTCGGCTCCACGGTGGCCCGGGCTTATCTGGATACCTATCAGTTGGAACGCGCCTGCATGTATCAGCTGCTCGCGGTCTCGGGCGGTGGTGAAATGGCGCTCATTCCGGACGACATCGCCGCCGAGATGGGGCGGCTCGCCCGCGAGGGCCGTAATATCGAGCATTTCGAGGGCATGAAACGCCTGGTCGAGGAAAAGGAACCCGACTACGCGCATTGAGGATTACGGCCCGCTGAACACATCGGATATCCCGCTTTGCCAAGGTCTGTGAGGCGACACCATCCCGTGAATTTTGACGTGTCTCGGCACCTCCCATGATATGCTTTCATGCGGGTTGGTTTTAAGCCAATAAACACAATAGGTTGACGGCTCTCGTCTTTAGGTCGACCATGGCTATGCGCCCTTTTGTCGACAAAAGGGCGCGCGGGGCCGGGGGGCCTGATGATGAACGATTCGACGGCGAACGCGACGGCGAAGCCGGCGGCGTCCGATACGCCGGGGGATTTGTTCGGCCTGCTTTCCTCCTTCGCGTCGAGGATGGCGATCCTCTCCGGCATTTCCGAACAGGAAAAATTTTGGGAAGACCCGACAGCGCTCAAGGTCGGATTGTCGACCTACGCGAATGCGCGCTACCTGCGCAACACCCTGACCTCCCAGCTTGAGCTTGCCGAGACCAGCAACGAAAAGCTGCGGACTTTTGTGCGAGATATGGAGAAAGCCGCCGACGGGCTCGAACGAGAGATCGAGGCAGACCAGAAGAAACTCAAGGGCGTGCTGGCAATGATCGCCAAGGACGAGGCTGGAACGCCCGAGGGCGAGGAGCCCGAGAAGCCGAGCCCGCTTCGCCCACGCCGGGATATTCTCGAGCGGGAGTTGGCGGAGAAGAACGAGGAGTTGACCTCGAAGCGGCGCATCCTTCTGGAAAACGAGCAGAAGTTCAAACGCGTGAGCGAGGAGCTGAAACGCGCGCGGGCCTTGAACGAGCGCTTCCTCGGCCTGTTCGAGGAGTGTTTCGAGAAGTGGGAGGTTTTCGACGAAAAGACCTTGCAAAGGCTCGCGACGGACGGACCGACCGAGGAAATCCGCGAGATGGTGCGTGCCGCCGTCGAGGGCGAGCCGGATAAGATCGTCTCGATTTCACGCACGGATTGGAACTCGTTCCGGCGGTCGATTGATATGTTCGTGGTCGACAACATGGTCGAAATCCAGAACGAGATCGTGGTGCTCGCGGACGGCACCTTGCGCAATGTCAACAACCGGACATTGGAGGTTCAGGGCAGCGTCAAGGCGCATCTCGACGCCAAACTCACCGGCGGCGGCTGGGTCGAGATAAGTCAGCTTCTGAGCGACTGGGAATTGCCTGGGGAGTTGGAGGCCTACGCGGCGCTAAAGGATCAGGCGCGGAGGTTCTTCGACGCGGCAACCCTGGCGCGGGCCGAGGAGTTCATCTCGCCCTCCATGCGACAGCAGGTGTTGATCGGGGTGGTCGAGTGGCTCCAGGGCGGCGTCTATCAGGGTTACACGTCCTTCGGCAAGGAGGCCGGGTTCAACACCCTGATGATCTCGGTCCACGGGTTCTATCTTCTGTATCAATGGCGCTCGGTGTCGGTGGAGTACGTGAACGAGTCGGGAGCCATGGTCTACACGACGATCAACTCTCTCCATGTTTTTGAGATCGACGTGATCTTCTGCGACGCCCAGGGCACCGAGATCGAGCATGAATTGCACGAGGACGCGAAGAAGAAGTTGAAAGAGCAACAGGTGGACCTACGTCGGCACCGCGCCGATGACGGAGAAGAGGGCGGGACATCGCCGCCGCCGCCCGCGAAATCGGCTATTCTGGACGGCTTGAGAGGGAAATCGGGCGGCTCGTAATTCTTGTAACCGGGCGGCGGGCTTATACGTCAATCGCGCCGGTTTTGTTGCGGTTGCTGGGAAAGGTGACGGTTACCCGACAGCCGCCCAGTCCCGGCGCCGTGTCGATCGTGACTGTCGCGTCGTGCAAGGAGGCCAAGGTTTCCACCAGCCACAACCCCATACCCATCCCGAGATTACTGGCGAGCAGTGAGTTTTGGTCACGCCCCCCAAGCCGGCGGACCTGTTCGCGCGCTTCCGGCGGGATGCCGACACCGTCGTCGGAAACCGAAACGGCGATTTCGTCACCCGCGGTCGACGCGGCGCGGACTTCAACCACCGTGCCGCCACTGTATTTGCCGGCATTGTCGACCAGGTTCGTCAGAATACGCTTCAACGCGCGGCTATCGGCGTGGATCGCGAGGTCGGGACCGTCAAGCGCTACATTGAGTCGCATTTCCCGCTTGGAAAGCTCGGGTTCCAGCATCGGGCTCATGGATCGGATCAAGGCATCCAGACCGATGATCTCCTCGGTCAAGGCCCATTTACCGGCCTCGGCATTGGATACATCGAGCAACTGGTCGATCACGCCCTGAAGATGCAGGCCACTATCATGGATGAAACGGGCATAGGATTGGGTTCGATCATTCCCGCCCGTGCCGAGCTGGCCATCGCGCAGGACCTGTGAAAATCCAACAATGGCGTTCAAAGGCGTCCTGAGATCGTGGCTGATGCCCGCGAGGAACTGGCTTTTCACCTCGTTCGCTTCCACCAGGGATTGATTCCTTAGTTGCAGTTCCCCGGCAAGAGATTCGGTTCGAGAGATCGTTGATTGCAACCGACTTACCACGGGCCAGGCAAGCGCGCTCGCTAGAACACCGGCGAAAATCGCCAAGGCGATGGCCGCCGTTGTCGCTTGCTCGGTGATCGGCGACACATCCGGTACTGGCATGGAGACCTGGCGCGCGCCGCGAACATCGCCGACCCGCCATCTCCCTTCGAAGCCGTATTTTGGTTGGTTGTGACAATCAACACAGTCTTTCTTCATGATCATGGCGCGGGCGAAACGCACGACCTCGACGCCGTCAACCGTCTCAATGCGATGAAATTCTCCCGTTGGGTTTTCCATGAGATAGGCCAGCGACGCCATCTCGAATTCGTCTTGAACACGGTCCTGGCGGTTTGGGAACGGGTCTTGGCTATACAAGCTGGTATCGAGATTCGGATGCAGCTCTCGCAACGCGCCACCAAACTCGATGGACAAGGTGGCGGGGAAGGGAAGCTTGTCGGAGTGTTTGGTAAAGTCCGCCGAAAACCCCACACCGGCGTTGCGGGCCCGGGAG
>JADHLJ010000075.1 GCA_016780745.1 Alphaproteobacteria bacterium
GTCGCAAGCGGCGGCGGCCGGCGGGGTCACCACCATCGTCTGCCTGCCGAATACCGATCCGATCGTCGATGATGTCGCGTTGCTGGAATTCGTTGAACGCAGGGCCGCCGAGGTCGGGCTGATCTCGGTCCACAGCTACGCCGCCGCGACCAAGCGTACCCGGGGCGAGGAGATGTCCGAGATCGGCCTGCTGCACCAGGCTGGCGCGCTGGGCTTCACCGATGGGCCGAAAGCGATCGCCAACGCCCTGGTGATGCGGCGCCTGCTCTCCTATTCCACGGTTTTCGGCACCCTGGTGATCCAGCATCCGGAGGTCCCGGATCTCGTCGGCGAGGGCGTCATGTCCGAGGGCGAGACGGCGACCCGCCTCGGTCTCGCGGGCATTCCCGCCGCCGCCGAGGTGATGATGATCGAGCGCGACATGCGGCTCCTGGCGCTGAGCGGCGGGCGCTATCACGCCTCGCGCGTGACCACCGCCGCCGCGATCGAGGCGATCGCCAAGGCCAAGGCCGAGGGCCTGAACGTCACCTGCGATACGGCTCCGCATTATTTCGCGCTGAACGAGGGCGCGGTGACCGATTATCGCACCTTCGCCAAGGTCTCGCCGCCGCTCCGCTCCGAGGAAGACCGTCGGGCGGTGCTGGCGGGGATCGCCGATGGTACCATCGACGCCATCGCCAGCGATCACACCCCGCGCGACCAGGATTCCAAGCGCCTGCCCTTCGACCAGGCGGAATACGGCGTTGTCGGGCTGGAGACCATGCTCTCGGTCACCCTGGAGAGCGTGCATAACGGCGCGCTGACCATGCTTCAGGCGATCAAGGCGCTCAGCCTCGGACCCGCGACGATCCTGGGCTTGCCGGGCGGCAAGCTCGCCAAGGGCGCGCCGGCGGATCTGGTGCTGTTCGACCCGGACATAGCCGGCGTCATCGATCCCTCGAAATTCCACGGCAAATGCAAGAACAGCCCCTTCGAGGGCAAGCCGATCCAGGGCAAGGTGTTGAAGACCATTCGCGGCGGCCGCGTGGTCTTTGATCCCCTGGCCGAGGAGGCGCCGGAACGCGGGCGGTTGGTTCATGCCTGATCCGCTCGGCGATTTCTCCTACACTTGGCCGTTCTACGCGGCGGCCCTGTTCGGCTATCTCCTGGGCTCGATCCCGTTCGGCCTGGTGCTGACCAAGATGGCCGGGTTGGGCGATGTGCGGAACATCGGCTCCGGCAGTATCGGGGCCACCAATGTTCTGCGAACCGGCCGCAAGGGGCTGGCGCTGGCGACCATGCTGCTGGATATCGGTAAGGGCGCGGTGGCGGTGCTGATCGCCAATATTTACGGCCCGGATATCGCCGTGCTCGCCGCCGGCGGCGCGATGCTGGGGCATTGTTTTCCGGTATGGCTGAAATTCAAGGGCGGCAAGGGCGTCGCCACCGCCGCCGGTATCCTGCTGGCCATCGCCCCGTTCGTCGGCCTCGCCGCCTTCGGTGTCTGGTTGGTGACCGTTGTGACCACCCGCTACTCCTCGCTCGGCGCCCTGGTCGCGGTCATCGCCGCGCCGATCCTGGCCTACTATCTCGCCAATCTCCAGATCGCCGAGCTCGCCGCCTTCATGGCGGTCCTGATCACCTTCCGCCACCACCAGAACATCCGCCGTCTGCTAAGCGGCACGGAAAGCCGGATTTCCTTTTCCCGCAAGAAGCCGGACGGGTCCGAGTAGGCCCAACACGTTTCAACACCGGAGCCCCGCCATGCCCTCTCATATCAGTGAATCCCTGCTCTATGGCGCGTCCTTTTCGACGCCGGAGTTTCTGGCGATCTTCAATGACGAGAACCGGGTGCAGACCTGGTTCGATGTCGAGGTGGCGCTGGCCGAGGCGCAGGCGGAGTTGGAGATGATCCCCGCCGATGCCGCCGTCGAAATTCGCGCCAAGGCCAGGGTCGAGAATGTCGATGTCGCCGAGATCGGCCGGGGCATCAGCGCGACGGCGCATCCCATCGTTCCGGCGCTCCGGGCGTTGGAGCATGTCTGCGAGGGCGGCGCGGGCGAATATATTCATTACGGCGCCACCACCCAGGACATCATGGATACCGGCCTGGTGTTGCAGCTGAAACAGGCCTGGCCGCTGATCCTGCGGGACCTGGAGGCGAGCCGGACGGCGCTGGCCAAACTGGCGCGCGAGCACCGCTCCACCGTCATGGTCGGGCGCACCCACGGCCAACAGGCGCTGCCGCTGACCTTCGGCTATAAATGCGCGGTCTGGGTCGATGAGATCGGCCGGCAGATCGAGCGCTGCCGCGAGGCCGAGGCGCGGCTGTTCACCGGCAACATCACCGGCGCGGTCGGCACCATGGCCTCTTTCGGGCCCAAGGGGCCGGAAATGCAGGTACTGGCGCTGAAAAAGCTGGATCTGGCGGCGCCGAATATCTGCTGGCATTCCTCGCGTGACCGGGTCTGCGAGCTGGCAAACCTGATGACCCAGATCGCCGGCACCTTCGGCAAGATCGCGCGCGAGATCTACGCCCTGCAACAGGTCGAGTTCTCGGAGCTTTCCGAGCCGCATCACGCCGGCAAGGTCGGCAGCAGCACCATGCCGCATAAGCGCAACCCGGCGACGGTGGAGCTGTCGATCGGCCTCTCGCGGCTGATCCGGGCCCAGCAGTTGGCGATCCAGGACGCGGTCTATCAGGAGCATGAGCGCTACTCCGCCCTGCTCCGTATTGAGCTGGCCGCCGTGCCGGAGATGATGATCTATACCGGCGCCCTGCTCGCCAAGATGCGCGGCGTGGTGGAGCGTCTGAACGTTGACCCCGCGCGCATGCGGGAAAATCTGGACATGCTCGGCGGGCTTCTGCTTTCGGAGCCGGTGATGCTGGCGCTGGGCGAGGCGATCGGCAAGCAGACCGCCCATGAGGTGGTCTACGAGATCGCCATGGCCTCCTTCGAGCAGGGCGTGCCGTTCCGCGACGCGCTGGTGGCCGACGACCGCGTCTCGGCCCATCTCGACGCCGCCGCCTTGGACGGCGTGCTCGACCCGGTCGCCTATATCGGCGAGTCCGAACGCATCGTCGACGCCGTCCTCGCCGCGATGTAGGGGGCGGTGCGGGATACCCCCCTAAAATCCGTCATCCCGCGCTTGACGCGGGACCCAAGCCTGAGAGGCGCCGCGTGATCAGCCTTCGGTACGCGGCGGCGATTTCGCGTCATGCTCCACCAGCCATCGCGGTGACAGGCTAGAGGCGTCGGCCCCGGATCAAGCCCGGGGTGACGACAACAGGGAGGTCGCCCCTCTCACCGCCGCCGCTTGATCGCCTGGATGACCTGCTCCAGCGCTTGCAGAAACCGGGAGCGGTCCTGCTTGGCGAATGACGGATTGTGGTCGCGGATCTCGCCGGTATCGCGCAGGAAGGACTTCAGATCCCGCATGGCCATGGCGTTGCCGATATTCTGACGATCGAAGGGACGCCCCGTTGGACCGATCACGTCGGCGCCGCGCTCAAGGCACCGCGAGGCCAGCGGGATATCGGCGGTGATCACGACATCGCCCTCGCCCGCCCGCTCGGCGATCCAGTCATCGGCGGCATCGAAACCGTCGGAGACCACGACCCGTTGTACCAGCGGGCTCTCCGGCAGACGCATATAGGCGTTGGAGACCATGTGAACCGTCATCTTGTGGCGCTCGGCCACGCGGACCACCTCGGCCTTTACCGGACAGGCGTCGCCGTCCACATAAATGTCTCGTATCTCCATGCCCCCGGCGATCCCCTACTCAGGCCGCCGCGCGGCGATGGCTTTGGGCTGGAATCATGCGGGTCCAATCCGGGGTGACGGCGCTCCCCCAGCCCGGCTTGGCCAGCACGCCGGCGGTGGACATCGCGCCGTTCTCGATCCGCGCGCAGGTCACGCCATTGAGATCGCGATAGAGATCGGGATAGGCGGCCAGGAACCGGGCCTGCTCCTCCGGCGAGGCGGCGATCATGCCGTGGGTATAGTGATGGCCGTTACGCTCGGCGTGATCGATGCCGAGGATCGAGATCAGGGCCAGATCCTGCTGCAACGCGACACCGGCCTGCAAGGTCAGGTCCTCGCCGGTCAGGAAATAGCGCTTGCCGCCGTCCTCGGCGCTCCACTGGCGACAGCGAGCGGCGTTCAGGATGGATTTATAGAAGCCCTTGCAGGTCTTGCTCGACACCCCGCTATAGCCAAGCGGGCGATGCTTGGGGAAAGCGTCGAGGGTGCCGTCGGACTCATCGATGATCAGCGGCGCCCGCGCGGCGATGCCATGCACGGGCGTGTCCAGGCTGACCGCCCGGTTGATCGGCTGTTCAATATAGATCGTCGAGGCCAGCAGGCGTTGCAGCGCCGGGCTCGCCAGCCCGTCCAGGCGTGAGAGTAGCTCCAGAACGCCCGCCTCGCCGGCATATTGCTCATTGCCGTCGATCGAGGCCTCGTAGGCGTCGGGTATCGTATCGAGCGTCGCCGCGACCCGAGAGAGCCGCTCGGTATCCTCGTCGACATCCCCGGTGATCTTGATCTTGAAATGCCGGATACCGTAGGCGGAGATCACCTCTTCCAGGGTTTCCGGCAGACCATCGTCAAGGCGCTCGTCGGCGCTTTGGTCCGAGGCGACCAGCGGGTCGATCATCCCCACCGTGTGCCGAGCCGCGACCTTGTTCAAAGGCGCCAGACCGCCGAGAAAGCCATCGAGATCAAAGTCCGCCAATTCCGGTGCCATCGCTGTCGTCACGCCCGGGATATTGACGCGCATAGCCTCGGCGAGCGTGGTCCCGCCGGCGACACAAACCGCGTCCAGCACCGCGCGATCCAGCAATGCCTGCCCATAGCCCGCGGCAAGCGGCGGCAACCCGGCCTCGCCACCCTTGGCGATCTGGTTGGCGTAACAGCCCTGGAACAACCCGAAAGCCGTCGACGGCTCGGCGGCGACATAGGCCGAACCGGCGATGCGCAGGGCCTCGCGCAGCTGATCCAGATTATCGTCGTTACTGAGTTCCGGGTTCTTGTCGAACCATTTCGGCGCCAAGGCTTCCGCCGACATCCCCCAGGCCTCGCCGACACCCTCGACATCGACCAGGGCGCGGGCAAAGGTCTGCGGGCATTCCCGCAAGGTGATGACGCCAAAGCGAAACGGCAGCCGCAGCACCACCGCGCGCTCGAAGATCTCGATTTCCCGGACGCTGATGCGTGGCGCGGTCATGCCGGCGCTCCATTCATGAAGGGTTTAAGGCAGGCATAGAGCGCTTGATGGTTCGGGGTCGCAACCCCGACCTCGGCGCCGAGCCGCGCGACGGTGCCGGACAGGCCTTCCAGTTCCATGGGCCGGCCCCGCGCCAGGTCATGATACATTGAGGCATACATGTCCGGCGGAAACGCCTTGGAGCGGGCGACCGAGCTCTCGACGATATCCTCGGTGAACGCGATACCCCGGGCCCGCGCCACCGCCGTGATCTCCTCCATCATCGCGCGCGCCAAATCGACCAAGGCCGGCTCGGCATAGATCGATGCCACCGGCAGCCGGCACACACCGCAGAGCGACGCGTTGGTCGCGAGCAGCGTGAACTTGTCCCAGAGCACGCCGAGGATATTCGCCGACACCGAACAGCTAAAGGCGGCACCCTCGCAAACCTGACGGAAAGCCTCGGCCCTCGGATCATCGCCGCCATCCAGCGCGCCGATTACCAGGGACGCCATGGTGCTCTTGTAGCTGACCACGCCGGGGCGCTCGATAACCGCCGAGGCATAGGCCGCCCCGCCCAGCACATGGCCCTCGCCGATCACCGCCGCGATCCGCTCAGGTCCGTCGACACCGTTCAGCACGCTGATCACGGCGGTCTGGTCATGCAGCAGCGGTCGGATCGCCTCGGCCGCCGCCTCCACGTCATAGAGTTTGACGCAGAACAGCACCACGTCGACCGGACCGATGTCACGGGGATCATCGCTGGCCTTGGCGGACTTGATCAGCCGGTCGCCGGCATCGCCGGTCAACAACAGGCCGTCGCGCTTGATCGCCTCCAGATGAGCGCCGCGCGCGATGAAGGCGACGTCCCGCCCGATCGCCGCGAGATTGGCGCCGTAATAGGCCCCCATGCCGCCCGTGCCCATGATCGCGATCTTCATAATGCTCGTCTCCCGCCGTCCCGTTCGAGGCGCCGGAGTATAGAAAGCCCGGCGCGCTTTTGGCGAGTCTTGGTCGGGCTTATGGTGAGGCCGGGCTCGAGGTTCGCGGGCAAAGGGTCCGTTCTCACGGACTGTTATCCAGCACATATATCATGTCGTCTTCGCACCTTAACTTCCAGCGTCATCCCGCGCTTGACGCACTGGTATCCGGTTTGAATTTCCGGACGTAGTGCATGGTCTTGATTCTGCTTGTTTCCAAGCGTTTGGCGACGTTTTAGACACGAAGGAGAGCCACACCATGCGCCATCACAGTAGCGTTTTTCATGATTTGTTGAAGCGGGTTCCTTGGGATGTCTTCGATCGTCCTGTTGGCGAGCACGGAGCCGATCGCCGGGTGCGGCGACCGAGCGCGCGTGACCGGTTGATCGCCATGCTCCATGGTCAGCTTCCCGGCGCGGCAAGCCCGCGCGAGATCGCCGAGCTCTACAAACACCGATGGGCAATCGAGCAGTTCTTCCGTTGGGTCGAGCAAACACTCGCGATCCGGATATCAACACGTCATGGGTCGCGGCCTGCCCCCTACCCCGCGCGCGCGTCGATCCAACCGCGGGTGCGGTTGGCGAAGGCGACCAGGGAGAGCATGACCGGGACCTCGACCAGGACACCGACGACCGTGGCGAGCGCGGCGCCGGAATGCAGGCCGAACAGGCTGATCGCGACGGCGACGGCGAGCTCGAAGAAATTGGAAGTGCCGATCATCGCGCAGGGCGCGGCGATACGGTGCGGCACCCGCCAGGCCCAGGCGGCGATATAGGCGACCGCGAAGATGCCATAGGACTGGATCAGCAGCGGCACCGCGATCAGCACGATCAGCAGCGGTTGGGCCAGGATCACCCCGCCCTGGAAGCCGAACAGCAGAACCACCGTGGCCAGCAGCGCCACCACCGAGGCCGGCTTGACCCGGGCGGTGAAAGCATCGACCTCGGCCTCGCCGCCCGCCGCCATCAGGCGCTTGCGGGTCAGGATACCGGCGATCAGCGGCACCACCACATAGAGCAGAACCGAGAGCAACAGGGTCTCCCACGGCACCGGGATCTCGGTCACACCGAGCAATAGCGCGACGATCGGCGCGAAGGCGAAGACCATGATCACGTCATTCACGCTGACCTGGATCAGGGTGTAATTGGCGTCACCCCTGGTCAGTTGTGACCAGACGAAGACCATCGCCGTACACGGCGCCGCGCCCAGCAGGATCAGCCCGGCGATATAGCTTTCGGCATCGGCGGGCGGGATGAAATCGGCGAAGATATGTTGAAAGAACCAGACCCCGAGAAAGGCCATGGTGAAGGGCTTGATCAGCCAGTTGACGATGATGGTGATCACCAGGCCCTTCGGTTGATCCTTGATCCGGTGCAGACTGGCGAAATCGACCGCGATCATCATCGGGTAGACCATCGCCCAGATCAGCACCGCGACCACCAGGTTGACGCTGGCGTATTCGAGCCCAGCGAGGATCTCGAACACACCCGGCAGCATCTGGCCGAGCGCGATACCGGCGATGATGCACAACCCCACCCAGACGGTAAGATATCTTTCGAACGCGGACATAAGGGGGCTCCGAATCAAAATCACGGTGGGGCGGATCGCTTTCGTATAGCCAGCGCGGTCCCAAGCGACAAGCCCGACAAGCCCGCCCACCCACCGCGAAGCCGTATTGAGCGAGGCCAAACGTCATGCCATTAATGCCCGCGACCCTTATGGCCTTGGCCTCGTACTTGCGAAAGTGATGATTTCATGAAGATCGGCGCGTTTCTGACCAACCAGCAATTCCTCGACACCGATATGATGGCCGCCATGGACGAGCAGATCTCCATCGTCCATCTGATGCGCGACAATGGCTGGGATAACGTGGTGTCCGGTCAGCATTATCTGAACGAGGGCAACAACCAACAGCTTCAGCTGGTGCCGTTTCTGGCGCGCCTCGTCCCCGAGGCCGGCGACATGAACCTCACCCTCGGCATTCTGCTGCTCAACCTGCACAACCCGGTCTATACCGCCGAAACCGTGGCCAGCCTGGACGTTATCTCCAAGGGCAAGGTGATCTTCGGCGTCGGTCTCGGCTATCGCGATACCGAGTTCGATGCCTTTGGTGTCCCCAAGGGCAAGCGCGTCTCGCGCTTCGAGGAGTATCTGACCCTGGTGGAGCGGCTCTGGACCGAGGACCGGGTCAGCCATGAGAGCGAAACCTGCATCCTCGACAACGTGCACATGAACATCCGGCCGATCCAAAAGCCGCGCCCGCCGATCTGGATCGCCGCCAATAACGACCGGGCGATTGAGCGCGCCGCGCGGATGAGTGATTGCTGGTTCGTGAACCCGCATTCCCAGCTCGATACCATTCGCCGCCATATGGGCATCTACAAGGACGCGCTTCGGGCCGCCGGCAAGCCCGCGCCGGCCGAGCTGCCGGTCTTCAAGGAGATCTTCTGCGCCAAGGACCGCAAGACCGCCATGGAACTCGCCGGCCCCTATCTGCTCGGCAAGTACAAGGACTACGCCACCTGGGGGCAGGATAAGGTGATGCCGGAGAACGAGAGCTTCGATCAGGAGTTCGAGGACCTGGTGAAGGGCCGTTTCATCATCGGCTCGCCCGAGGAGTGCTACGAGGAGTTGCGCCCCTATTGGGAGGAGTTCGGGATGAACCATCTGGTGGTGCGCAGCCACTGGGTCGGCATGCCCACCCAGCTTACGCTCGACAGTATGAAGCTGATGTCGGACGAGCTTTTGCCTGAGCTGCGCAAGATCGACGCCAAGCCGGCGCTGTAAGTCTTGTCCGGTTAGAAGGAGCTAACCGGCGACGGCGCGGCGCGCCCAGAACGGCTGGTCCCGCCATCGAGGCTCGGAACCGTAGACCACCGCGAGATGACGCTGGTAGAGCGCCCAGACGTTCTCCAGATCATTGGTGTAATCCGCGAACCCGTCCCGCGCGCCAGTAAGGACGTCATGACAGGCCATGGCGCCGCTCCATGCGGTATAGAGCGCGTTAAACAGCCCGCGCGAGGCGATGGGATCGAAACTCAGCGCCGCGTCGCCGATTGCGATCCAACCGTCTCCGGCGGTTTCGGCAAGGCGAGCGGAGTTCGCCGCCGTAACGGACAGCGCGGTCTCGGGGCTGAAACCGGTCTCGCGCAACATCGGCCCGATCCCCGGCAAGGCCAGCGCCCGGTTTACCAAGGCGTCGGCCTCGCGCGGCGCCAGGGGGTTGATGTCGGGCTCGGTGTGAAACGCTAGCACCCGTCCGCCCTCCGCCAGAGGAGCGGTGTACCACCACCCCGCCGGCTCGCTCTCGACCACGCTGAAACCGGGCATTCCCGCCTCCGCGCGTTCTGGCCCACCGGTCGTGCTACCAGTGATCCAATGAGCCGCCAGGCGGTCGGTGTTCTGGCGGTCGGCCCCGAGGCGCTTGCCGATCGAGGCCGCGCGCCCGGTCGCGTCGACGATCAAACTGGCCCGCGCCAAGCTCTCCCCGTCATTCGAGGTCAGTTCCAATTCCCATTTGTCGGCAATCCGCGTCAGCCCGGTCAGCCGCGCCGGCGCCATGACGGTGGCGCCACGCTGGATTGCCGCGGATCGCAGGAAAGCCTCGAACCTGGCGCGGTCCAGATGCCAGCCCGGTCGGTCGGGATCGCGCAGGAAGTCGGTCGTCTGGGCCGGCCCGTCGCCCCAATACGAGCGATTTCCAAGATAGGCCGGATGCACGAGGGCCTCATGCGCGTCGAGGATCGCCATGTCCCTGAGCAAGCGTCGCGCGGCGGGGATCAGTGACTCGCCAATCCGCCGTTCCGGCGTCGCCGCCCGATCGACCAGCAACACCCGATGTCTCGGCGCCAAGGTCTGCGCCAACGCCGCCCCCGTCGGCCCGGCGCCAATTACCGCGAGGTCATGGTCGGTGGCTGGAATCAAGGGATGGCTTTCGTGGAGCGATTGGCAAGCTGCATCTCATCTCGATATATGGGTTCGTCGGCGGATCATCAGAATCAACCGTCGTCCTCGCACTCCCATGTCCCGTCATCCCGCGCTTGACGCGGGATGACGGTTTGAGATCGAGGATCGATGAACAGAGACCAAAAAACCGCCGCCAAAACCAGCCTCCCGCCTCCCCCTTACCCGCCACGATAGCGGGATAGGCCGCTGGTGAACCGTCGGACCTTTTCGATGGAGGCGAGGGAGACAACCTCGACACCGCCGCCCTGGTCTTCCTCCATATCGCCTTCAAGACGCGCGGTGATGCGCGCCGCGATGCGCTCCAAGGTTCTCACCGGATCACCGGATTCCGCCTTCGCCTCGACATTCGCGGTCTTCCAATCCTCGGGCTGGCGCTGATCGGAAACCTGCATGACCGTCGGGAAATGCGGATCATTTTTCGGTCCGGGTCGAACCTCGACCACGCCCATCTGCTCGAAATGATGGATCATGTGATTGATCTGATGGGTGTAGCCCTTGTCCAGCCCAAGCGGTTCCAACCAATCCGCCCGATTAGCGAAGGCCTGGAGGCGCTCGCTAAGCGGCAGTTTGGTGTTCATGACAATCTCGTAGGCTTCCTTGCTCATCACCTCGTTCGGCACCCGCGCCGGCCAGAATGTCGGCACATAGGGATCGTAGGTCGGATCGTACCCGGACCGGCAAGACGACGTGTCGGTCTGCCAGGGCACCGCCATCCAACGGGTGATCGAGCCGGGGCTCTGGCCGCCATTGATCGGACCGTCGGGAAGCGTCCAGGCATCGGCGAGTTGCGCGCCGAAGGAGACTTCCGGATTGTTCCGCTTGCGGTGCTTGAGCCGGAATGCCGCCATATACATGCCCTTCTGGCGCATCGGCCAGGTCATCTCGCAACCCGGATGGAAGGCATCGGCGAGACAGAACTCCATCGCCGCCTTGGTCAGCATGTCGGGCTGCTCGGCGACCGGCAGATCCTCTACGCGTCGGGGCGGCTTGGCATTGGGATCGTAGTCGGCGTCAAAGTTGCCGAGCACCCATTGGTCCAGCGCCCAGAGTTGGATCTTGGAAAGCTGGGTGAACTGTCGCGGCGTATCCGCCGGCGGGACGTTCATCGCGTCGCCATAGACCCAGGGCCAGGGCACCGGTGAGTAGGAATCCACGTCGAAATGCCGGAAATTATTGGCCAGCACTCGCCTTGTTTCCAGATTGGCCGGCGTGGGGTCGTTCAGGCGCGTCAACCAGTCCTCGGTCGAGAACTCGAACGGGCTTCTATAGCCGAAACCCGCGTAGAAGCCCTGATTGACCCACTGTAGATCGGTCATCCGCTCGAAAATCGGCCGGATCTCCTTCTGGAACGAGGGCCGCGCCGGATGCGCGAGCATGCCGGCATCCACCGCCACGTCCCGCATCAGATCCCACATGGTCCGCACGGACTTCTGCTGGGGACCGTAATTCGGCGGCGCGCAAACCACCCAGGCCGGCGCGACGTTCAGCTCCACGTTGTCCAGTGTCACCTTCGCCGTGACCGGTCCGTCGGAAGTATCGTCATGCCATCCGGTGTTATTGGCGAAGGTCACCGCCGGCCCGCCGTCATGGGAGGCGGAATGACCATGCCCGCCAAGCACGATCAGGCGGCCGTCATCATCGGTTCGAAGCTCTCCCAGGTAGACCTTCTTGCCGATGAACTTGCCGTCGTCGAAACGATACTTCTTGCCGTGCTTTTTCTTGCCGTCGATCTTGCGCTCGCCCGGCGTGATGTTGAGGCTGGCGCGATCGCCAACGGTGTTGTTGCGCAGCAAGGACGGCGGCGCGTCGGCGGCCTCGGGGATATCCAAGGCGAGTTGGAACTCGTACCAGGATGATTTCTGATTCTCGAGCGTGACCGCCCATTCGATCTTGGTTTCGCGGTCCGGTGTCAATTCCCGAACCGCCTGGCCCAGCGCGTTCAGGCCATAGATCCGAAAACGCGCCGCCTCGCGCTTGAGCCGCCCTTCCTTGTCGCGATAGGAGCCGGGAGGCAGGGGCTCGGGATAGTCTACCTCGGGGCCGATATAGAACTCGTCGGGGCTATTGCCGACCCGGCAAACCCCGATGGGCGGATAGATCGCGGCCTTGACGATGCAATCATCCACGATGGGCTTGGGCAGATCCCCGGTCGTCGGCGCCGGCTGTTCGGGTTCCGTCAGGGTGACCCCGTTTGCCAAGCGGCGCTGATCGGCGCTGCCGCTATAGACCACCTTGCGCATGGCCGCGATGGAGCCCTGGGGTTCCTGCTCCGGCGGGGTGCGCCAGATGTTGAAGGACAGGTTCTCGCCATAGTCGCCTTGCCCGCGGGTCTCGATATCCTGCTGGTTCAGCACCAGATCGCCGATGTGCTCCCATTTCCCGCTCCAGCGAACCATCGCCTCGTCCAGCGGGTCCTTTTTCGGATTACCCCGGGGCTGGATCATGAAACGGAACCGCGCCGGCCCGCGCCGCAGCCGGCTCGCGAGATCGACGGCGAGGTAGTCATTCTCGTTGAACGGCTCGCCGATGGGCTGATCGACCGGCTCCAGCTTGTATTTTACGAAGCGGTCCTTGCCGAAGGCGAAAGGCAGGATCGCCCAGTACTCGGTGGTCAGGCAGCTCGCCTCGGCCTTTTCCATCTCGTTCAGGATGCGCTTGGTCTCGGGATGCCGGTCGAGATAGCCGGGATAGTTGCCGTCCACCACGCCCGCGGTGGTAAACTCGCAGAAATCCTCGGCGTTGTTCACGAAGAACACGTCGTGGTTCTGCATGATGAAATCAGCGGTATCGCCCTCGCCGAAGAGCTTTGGCCCCGGCACGCCGAAGACCTTGATACCGATCCCCAGGGTCGAATGCAGGTCCGGTGATGTCGGCTGTGTATCGCTGGAGAACCGCACCCAGCACGGCAAGATTCCGTGCGCGAAGGTTCCGACCTTGTATTCCTTCTCCAGACCCTTTTTCGGCTCAAGCCAACCATGGGCGACGCCGTGCGGCTTCAGGAACACCGTGCGCCGCGCCGGGGTCTGGCCGCGCGCGATCCGTTGCCGCTGGATCAGATTGACGAACATTTCCTCTACCCGCTCGGTCGGGTTGCTGGCGCAATCCCAGCATTTCACGTCATTCGCGGTTACCAGGTTTTTATCTTTGCCATTTTTCTTAGCATCGGCCATCGCAACACCCTCCCGACATCAACGAAACTATTTAGTCGCGGAAGATGTTACGCAAGTTAATCGATTTAACGAAGCGAATATTCGTTAAAATTTTATGTTAACGGTGTCGTGAAGTTTCAAACATGTCACGCGCTCTCGTCGAGCGCACCCCGATGGGCCGGGTCGGCGATGGCGCGCAATGCCCGGGAGCGCTCGCGCAGGTTCTTGCCGCGCAGCTCGGCCCAACCGTGCTCGGTGACGACGACATCGACATCGCTTCTGGCCGTCGTCACCGGGCCGGAGAGTCTCGGGACGATACGGCTGACGGTTCCCCCACGCGCGGTACTCGGCAACGCGACAATGGACCGGCCACCCTCGGCGCGATGACCGGCGCGCACGAGATCGGTATGCCCGCCAATGGCGCTGACGATCTGTCCGTTGGTTTCCTCGGCGCCGATCTGACCGCTGAGATCCACCTCCAGCGCCGAGTTGACGCTGATGAATCGTTTCAAGCGATAAAGATCCCCGTCATGGGTATGCCAAGACGGTCGCAACTTGAAGGCTGAGTTCCGTTCAACGAAGCGATAGAGCCTATCGGTCCCGACCAGGTTCGCGGTGACCGAGACCCCGACATCGACTTCCTTGTGGACGTTGGTGATGACCCCCGCTTCCATCAGATCAACGAGAAAGTCGCCGGCCATGCCACTGTGGAAACCGAGATCCCGGCGGTCGCCGATCACCCGGGCGACGGCCTCGGGGATCGCCCCCATGCCGATCTGCAGGGTCGCGCCATCCTCGATATACCGCGCGACGTTGCGTCCAATCGCTTCGTCCACCGGCGAGACCCTGGCAGCCGCCGCGGTAAGAAGGGCGCGCGAGGTTTCAACGACAGCGGTGATCTGGTCAAGATCGGGCGCGCCCTCGGCATGGACCCAGGGCACCCGGTCGTTCACCTCGGCGATCACCACCCGGGCCCGCGCCATCGCCGAGCGGTTATAGTCGCTCACCAGCCCGAAGGAGTGCTTGCCGTCCGGCCCGGGCGGAGAGATCTGCACCAACGCCACGTCACAGCCGATCACCCCGTCATCGATATAGCGCGAGATCTGGCCGTAATGGACCGGGCTGATATTCAGCACCCCGGCCTTGGCGAGCG
>JADHLJ010000076.1 GCA_016780745.1 Alphaproteobacteria bacterium
CGGTCACCGCGCAGGTGTTGAAGATGATGCGCCGACGGTCCGTCTTTGGGTCCAAATGGCCGCGGATCACCTCCGACTCGAAGGCGTTAAGCCGGCAGCCGAAAGTCTCGATCCGTGTGTCTGTGTCGGGACGCGCGCTCATGGCCGAGAGAGATGGCGGGAAACGCCGCCGAATGCAAGCGTTCAGCCCATCCGGTCGGGTAATTGCAGGCTTCCTTGGAAGCTCGTGGCGGTCGGCCCGGTCATCAGAACCCGGCCGGTCTCGGTCCATTCGATGGTCAGGGTGCCGCCATCGAGGATCACATCGGCGCGGCGTTCCGAGAGGCCACGGCGTACCGCGGCAACGAGAACCGCGCAGGCTCCGGAGCCACAGGCCTGAGTAATGCCGGCGGCGCGCTCCCAGACCCGCATGCGGATTTCGGTGCGCGAGCGGATGGTCGCGAATTCGATATTGGCGCGTTCGGGAAACATCGAATGGGTTTCCAGGACCGGGCCGATCTCGGTCAGCGGCACGGCCTCGGCGTCATCGACAAAAAAGACCGCGTGGGGATTACCCATGTTGACGCAGCAGGCGCCGGTTTCCGGCATCTCGTCAAAGGCGACGTTCAGCGTGTCGACCTCCCGAGCCAAGGGGATTTCGCGCCAGCCCAGGCCCGCGGGGCCCATGTCGACCGTCACGCGTCCATCATCCGAGCGCGCGCAGACCAGCGCCCCGGCGACGGTTTCCACGATCGCCTCATTCTTGCCCGCTTCGTCCATCAGCACCGCCGCGACGCAGCGGGTGCCGTTGCCGCATGCCTCGGCCTCGGAACCGTCGGGATTGTGGATTTTCATGAAGGCGGTGCCACCGTTCACCGGCGGCAGGATGGTCAGGAACTGATCATAGCCGACGCCGCGCCGCCGATCGCCGATGGCGCGGTAGCCGGCCTCGTCCAGCCCAGGGTCCTGGGCGCGCGCGTCGACAACGACAAAATCATTGCCGAGCCCGTGCATCTTGGTGAAATCGATCCGCATCATGTCGCTGATATACGCTTGGATTTTGTGTTCGCCAATGATTCTTGGAGGGGATTGGGCGATCCTGGTTTGTTTTCCGGGGGCGCGTGCGGTATTTCCGGTGCAAATCAACGCATCGAATTGGAGACGGCCAGTGGTCATCGTTGGGCATGAGGCATTGACGGATCTCGTCACGAAAATGATTCAAGGCGCGGGCAGCGAGCACGCCGAGGCGGTCGCGGTGGCCGAGAATCTGGTCGAGGCCAATCTGATGGGCCATGACAGCCACGGTGTCGGTCTCGCCCCGCGCTACATGCTGCACGCGGTGACCGGCACCATGAACCCGGGCGCCACGGCCTCGCTGATCACCGATAACGGCGTCTATCTGCTGCTCGACGGCAATATGGGTTACGGCCAGACCGTCGGGCGCGAGACCATGGAACTTGCCATCGACAAGACCCGGCGCAACGGCGCGGCGATTGTCGGCTTGCGCAATGTGCATCATCTCGGGCGGATCGGTGCCTGGGGCGAGATCTGCGCCAAGGCCGGGTTCATCTCGATCCACTATGTCAACGCCACCGGCCACAAGCCCTATGTCGCACCCTATGGCGGCTATGAGGCGCGGTACTCCACCAACCCCTATTGCACGGCGATCCCGGCGACGGCGAAGACACCGATGATGGTGCTGGACATGGCGACCAGCCGGGTGGCCCAGGGCAAGGTCCGGGTGGCTCACTACGCCGAAAAGCCGATGCCGATGGATGACGCGCTGGTCGGCCCGAACGGCAAGCCGACCACCGATCCGGGCGTGGTGTTCCGCGATCCGATGGGCGCGATGATGTCCTTTGGTCAACACAAGGGCTCGGGCCTGGCGATCCTCTGCGATTTGCTGGCCGGCGGACTGCCTGGCGGCGGCACCGCGCGCCCGGAGCTCAACACCGGCGATACGATCCGCAACAACATGCTGACCATCGTCATCGACCCCGCGCAATTCAACTCCGGCGTCCCCTTCGCCGATGAGTTCGACAGCCTTGTCGACTACGTCAAATCCGGCCAGCCCGCCGAGGGCCACGACCAGATCATGATCGCCGGCGAGCCGGAACAGATTTCCATGGCCAAGCGCAAGGCGGGCGGCATCCCTATCGACGACAACACCTGGGCCGAGATGACCAAACTCGGCTGCGAAAACGGGATGACGCAGGATCAGTTCGACGGGGTTGCGGGGTAGGAACACACGCCCCTCATAACCCGTCATCCCGCGCTTGACGCGGGAGCCACGCCTGAGAGTTTCAGCGTGATCAGATTTAGGCCAGCGGGAGAGATGGCGCGGGTCGTTGAGCTAACCCCAAACTGACGGTTCATTATAGTCGCTCCCGTCCCACACATGGGAATCGGTGGTGGCGTTGGATGGAGCGCGCGGTGATATCCATCTTGCTTGCCAGAGATTGATCACGTGGCGTCTCTCAGGCGTGGGTCCCGCGGCAAGCGCGGGATGACGATATGCTGGATGATCAACATCCGCGAATCATACCCATCCTTGACACCCCCACCCCACCCCGCCTATAACCCGCGCCATCTCGACAGCACCCGCCGTTGAGACCTTCGCGGGTTCCGTCCGTCCTCGAGTTTCGAGCACGGGCGCGTTTTCCGTTTGGGCTCTGGCGGTGGCTGGATCTTGGGAGAGAGCGGTTTGTTTGAAAGTCTGTCAGATCGTCTTGGCGAGGTTTTTGATCGCCTGAAGCGACGCGGCGCCCTGAAAGAGGACGACGTGAACGCGGCCATGCGCGAGGTGCGGGTTGCCTTGCTCGAGGCCGACGTGGCGCTGGACGTGGTCAAGGACTTCATTGACCGGGTGCGTGAGCGCGCGGTCGGCCAGGAGGTGATCCGGTCGGTCACCCCGGGCCAGCAGGTGATCAAGATCGTCCATGACAATCTGATCGAGATGCTAGGTACCGAGGCGGCCTGGATCGAGTTGAACGCGGTGCCGCCGGTGCCGATCCTGATGGTCGGTCTGCAGGGCGGCGGCAAGACCACCAGTACGGCGAAGATCGCGGCGCGGCTGACCAATCGGGACAAGAAAAAGGTCATGATGGCCTCGTTGGATGTCACCCGTCCGGCGGCGCGCGAGCAATTGCGGATACTGGGTGAGCAGACCGGTGTCGCCACCCTGCCGATGGCCGATGGCGAGAGCGCGCTCTCGATCGCCAAGCGGGCGATGACGGCGGGGCGGCTCCAGGGTTTCGACGTGGTGATGCTGGATACCGCCGGTCGGATCTCCATCGACCAGGGCCTGATGGACGAGGTCCGCCAGATCCGCGACGCGGTGAACCCGGTCGAGACCCTGTTGGTCGCCGACGCGATGACCGGTCAGGACGCGGTAAACACGGCGCGCAATTTCCAGGAGCAGATCGGTCTGTCCGGTATCGTGCTCACCCGCATGGACGGCGATGCCCGGGGTGGCGCGGCCTTGTCGATGCGGGCGGTGACCGGGGTGCCGATCAAGGTCGTCGGTACTGGCGAGAAGATCGATGCGCTGGAGGATTTCCATCCCGAGCGGGTGGCCGGTCGCATCCTCGGCATGGGCGACGTTGTCAGCCTGGTCGAAAAGGCGGCGGAGACCATCGAGGTCGAGGAGGCCGAGCGCCTGGCGGCGCGCATGCAGAAGGGTCAGTTCGACCTGGATGACATGCTGAGCCAGCTGCAGCAGGTCTCGAAGATGGGTGGCCTCGGCGGCCTCATGGGCATGTTGCCGGGTGTCTCCAAGCTGCAGAAACAGATGGACAATGCCGGGGTCGACGATAAGGCGATCAAGCGCCAGGCGGCGATCATCCAGTCGATGACCAAGAAGGAACGCAAGAACCCGAAACTGCTGAATGCCTCGCGCAAGCGACGGGTTGCGTCGGGGTCCGGCACCTCGCCGGCGGAGATCAACAGGCTTCTCAAGCAGCACCTGGAAATGGGCCGCATGATGAAGCAGATGGGCAAGATGGGCGGCATGAAGGGCCTCGGCGCCTTGCTTGGCGGCGGCGGCATGCCCTCGCCCGGTGATCTGGCTGGTGGCGCGCCCGGACAACAGATGCAACTTCCCCGCGGATTGGGAGGCGGCCCCGGTGGGGGCCTGCCCGGTCTTGGCGGGCCTGGAGGATTTCCGCGCTTCCCGACGAAGCGCTGAGAGAAGACACGATAAACTGGAGAGTTACAGAAAATGGCTTTGAAAATTCGTCTGGCGCGCGGTGGCGCCAAGAAGCGTCCGTTCTACCGGATCGTCGTTGCCGAGAACACCAGCCCGCGCGATGGCCTGTTCATCGAGAAGGTCGGTACCTACAACCCGATGGTCGCCAAGGATCACCCGCAGCGGCTGACGGTCAACGCCGAGCGGATCCAGCATTGGCTGTCGGTTGGCGCCAAGCCTACGGACCGGGTGCATAAGTTCCTGGCCTCGGTTGATCTGATGCCGGCCTTCCAGCATCGCGATCAGCCGAAGAAGTCGGCTCCCGGCAAGAAGCGCGCCGAGCGTGAGGCCGAGGCCGCCGCCAAGGCCGCCGACGCGGCTGAATCCGCCGCCGCCGAAGCCGCCGCCGAAGCTGAGGCCCCCGCCGAGGATGCCGGAGAAGAAGCCGCCGCCGAATAGCGGCGCTTCCGGGCTTGAAGGCGAAACGAGCGGGACCGACTGGCATGTCCGAGCGGGTCTGCATGGGGGTTATCACCGGCGTGCACGGGGTGCGCGGCGTGGTGCGCCTCAAGAGCTTCGCCGAGAACCCGGCGGATATCCTGTCCTTCGACGCCCTTGTTGACGAGGCAGGTAAATCCTACCGGCTGACCTCACAAGGACAGGCCAAGGGGGTGTTGCTGGCGCGGATCGACGGCGTTGGTGACCGGAATGCCGCCGAGGCGCTGAAGGGCACCATGCTCTATGTCCCGCGTTACGCTCTACCCGAGGCCGAGGAGAACGAGTTCTATCACGCCGATCTGATCGGCCTTCGGGTCGACAGAATGGACGAGACGGAACTGGGAACGGTGGTCGCGGTGCATGATTTCGGGGCGGGCGATCTGATCGACGTCCGTCTCGCGGGCTCAAGCCGGACGGTGTTGCTGCCGTTCAACGAGGAGACCGTGCCGGTGGTGGATCTCGAGGCCGGACGACTGGTGGTCGATCCGATGCCTGGGTTGCTTGAAGACGACGAAGGTGAAGACGCCGGCGAAGATACGGGTGCCGCGCCGAACGGGGAGAACGGGTGAGCCAGCTGACGGGACCGACGGGAGAGGAAGACGAGACGACTCCGTGGGGTGCCACGGTCCTCGGCCTTTTCCCAGAGATGTTTCCCGGCCCCCTGGGGCTGTCACTGGCTGGAAAAGCGCTGAAAAGCGGGGCGTGGACGCTTAAAGCGCTGGACATCCGGGACTTCGCGAGCGATAAGCACCGCTCCGTGGACGACACTCCCTTTGGGGGTGGCGCCGGGATGGTGTTGCGACCCGATGTGGTGGACGCGGCGCTGGCCTCGATCGAGGCGGTTCCAGGGCGGCGGATCTATCTTTCGCCTCGGGGACGACGCTTCGATCAGGCGATGGCGGCGGAGCTCGCGGCGGAGCCAGGGGTGGTTTTGCTGTGTGGCCGCTACGAGGGTCTGGATCAAAGGGTGATCGAGGCCCGGGACCTGGAGGAAGTCAGCCTCGGCGACTTTGTCCTGTCCGGTGGAGAGACCGCGGCCCTGGCCGTTCTCGATGCCTGTGTCCGGCTGCTGCCGGGCGTGATGGGCGCGGCGGACGGATTGGCCGAGGAGAGTTTCGTGGAGGGGTTGCTTGAGTACCCCCTCTACACCCAGCCTCGAGACTGGAACGGCCTGGCCGTCCCCGAGGTGCTGTTGTCGGGACACCACGCGCGGATCGATGCGTGGCGACGAGAGCAGGCGGAATCGATTACGCGGGAACGGCGCCCGGATCTCTGGGAGTTGTACCGGCAAGGGAACAAGACCCGGGGGCCTCGATAAGGCCGAGACCGGATAGGACGTGGAGCAGGACCGATGAACATCGTCGAACAGATTAGCCAGGAACAGGTCAACAAGATGAACGAGAGCCGGCCGGTTCCAGAGTTCGGGCCCGGTGACACGCTCAAGGTTCACGTGAAGGTCGTCGAGGGCACGCGCGAGCGGGTCCAGATCTTCGAGGGTGTCTGCATCGCCCGCAAGGCCGACTCGATCAACTCGAACTTCACGGTTCGCAAGATCTCCTACGGCGAGGGTGTCGAGCGGGTGTTCCCGCTGTTCTCGCCCCGGATCGCCGATATCGAGGTGGTGCGCCGCGGCCGGGTTCGCCGCGCCAAGCTGTATTACCTGCGCGGCCGCCGCGGCAAGTCGGCCCGGATCGCCGAGAAGGTGACCCGCCCGCCGAAGGCGAAAGTGGCGCAGGCTTAGACATCTTGGTTGCACAAAGGGCTTAGGCCACCAACCGTCGTGGTGGAATCCCGTCGTGTTCCGTTGGACTTGGTTTTTACTAAGCTTCTGTGTGCGACGGTAGACACTAAAGTTCGACGGGTTTGTGACACTGGGTACGAGTTGAGCGCGGCCTGCCGATAAAATTGCTCTATTTTTCAGGCGTTTAAATTTCTTGACATGCTGCACGAATCACTTTACCTGGACTGAATCCACTACGTATCGTGGTGGTGCTGGGAGAGGATTCTGTTAAGAATGGCCCGCGAGAACATACCAGATATTTCAGATCGTGACCCGTATATCGAGGGTTTTTTGCAGACCTCCTTTGAGCGCGGGAATGGTCCCGACTACGGTTATCATGTGAACCATTTACCAGAAACATCTGGAAAAAATATAAAAATTCCATCGATTCTTTCTTTCGTAAATTGGGACGGCTGAGAGGGCCGATTGTTAACAACCACTTTCCGTTCATATTTCCAAACATGGCAGGCACGTGGAATTAAATTCCAATACTTTATGCGAGATTGCGGATTTTTCCTGCTTTGAAAAACTTTTCGCTGCTTACACACATGAGATTTACCAATCAACCTTGTTGTTTCCCAGGTTGTCGAAACGTCGATTGTTTGACGCGCATTTTGCCTGGAGGGATGATCTTTCCCGGGTTCAAGATCGCGAGCCAAATCTTGATCACGGGTTAGATCATTTCAAACAATGTGGGCATTTGTCGTACTGGTTGCGCCGCACCGGTCCCGTTGTTGAGTATGACGACTTGATTGCGCAACGGGAGTGCGGGGAGGTAATCTATGATGATGAAAGAAGAGCGAGAGAATTAATTCTTTCGTATGGGTCAGAATTTATCGCCTTTGATTTTGGATTTCGACTTTGTTATTACTACGAATCGGAAAGAACAGACAGAAAAGAAAGCATGCGCGAATTAAATCTACCAAAACATTACATTTTGGATATATGTCATATGTTAAAGTTTAAAAATGTTTCTCCTCATTGTTTGTTTTTGATATACAAATCATTATTCATTTATTATTAATATTGCAATTTCATTTGTATAACATTGACTGAGATTTCAGTATTAATAAGATGTATCTTGCGGTTGTAATTTACCCACACGAACCTACTTTTAGTGTCAATGGCATTTAACGTCTTTTTCTGCTCGTTCAACTCAATTTAATCGTGGTGATATTATACCAACTGGAACAATTTGTGTTGAGACGCATCCGATGGCGTCTATCGCCTTTGCAAAGCCGGCTTTCGACGTGGGGTTCGCGACGAACCAACTTTCGGCCCATGAGGAATTCTGGGGATCGACGGTTGGCCTCGCTTTCGACCATATGGCCAAGCTGGGTGGTGGGTTTCGTCAGCATCGCTGGCGTCTCGGCGACTCGATCATCAAGGTCAACCACACCCGCGAGCCTTTGGCCGATATTCCGCCTGGTGGCTACCGGTCTCTGGGATTGAACGCCGCCGGATCCGCCGAGATGGCGACACCCGACGGAGTTCCCGTGCATCTGCGGCCCGACCCCAGCGTCGATGTGACGCTTTATGTCGTCACGCGTGATCTTGACGCCTTCGCCCGTTTTTATGGAGAGGTGCTAGGGTTGGAGGCGGACGGCGCGCACGGGTTTCGGCTGGGCCGTAGCCGCATCGTGGCGGAAATCGGAGACCCACCCAGGATCGAGGGGTGGCGCGAGAAGGGGCTGCGCTACATGACGGTCCAGATCTTCGACTGCGACAAGGTTACGGCGGCGATGGAACGCGCGGGGGTCGAAATCGGGATGTCGCCAAGGACGATCGGACAGGTCCGCTACAGCTTCGCGCGGGACCCGGATGGAAACTGGATCGAGCTGTCCGAGCGGGCGTCGCTGACGGGCAAGCCGATAGAGGCCGATCGATGAGGGATCACTAGATCGGTTAGGACGTGTGGCAAGCGTTGGAACAGTAATAGCATCCGTAGGACTGAGGGCGCTCCCTACCGCACGCTACGCAGCCCGCGTAGAAAATCATTTCGCAACGGTCCCCCGCGATGGATCGCGTTCGGGTCGACGCCTCGACTTCGAAGTTCGTTTCTTATGTGCCGAGCGTTCGAAGCATCGTCAATTCCTCGATTTTTGTTCATTGCGAAGGCCCGACCGGCGAGATAAGCCCACTCGCCCGGTGAGCTTCGTTGGACGGAGTCCGGATTTTGCCACGATCCGGTGGCTCGGCCCTGGTCCGGATTGACCCAGGGTTGCGCCCGGTATCCCTGGCCGCGCGGGGTGGCGCCGCCGGGGCGGGTAAAAACCTCATCGCCAAAGCGGCGCGAGACGAACTCCCCCCGGCAACCGGCGTCGACCCACATTTGGTCTTGGCGATAGATGCCGAAGCTATTTCCCTCGATAAACCGGTCCTTGGACAATCTCCGCTTGAGCGCGATGCCGTTGATCGTGCGAATCTCGCAAGTCTCCAACTGGCCGCTATAGGATTCGCATACCGTTGATTTTGGGGCCTTCGCGTATGCGATGGCCGGGAAGAGAACGCAGGCGCACCCGGCGGCGATCATTAAGATTCGAAACGACATATCCGGCACCTCCTCGCGCCCGCTTCCGTGCGACGAACACAATTCTACACGCAAAACCTGTGCGGATAAATATATATGGAGACACCATCCGAGACCTCTCGCGAGGTAACAACCGTCGCGTGCCGGAAGCGATTTTCCCGACTTCCACCCTTTCCGCGGGCACCAGCATGGTGATGGACGCGCCAAAGGGGTGAAACAGGGCCGATTCAGTGGAAATACGGCTTTCTCCGGGGCGGTTGATCCACTATTGTCCCGCCGACCGCTGGAGGTGCCCGTTCGAGGCTCGCCGGCACTGGAACCAAGTTCATGCTCAAGGGAGGTGACGCGACGATGGCGAAGGCGCGCACATTGTTCGACAAGATCTGGGAATCTCATCTGGTCGACCAGCAGGAAGACGGAACCTGCCTCATCTATATCGACCGGCACCTGGTGCACGAGGTGACCAGCCCGCAGGCCTTCGAGGGACTGCGCAACGCCGGTCGCAAGGTACGGCGGCCCGATCTCACTCTGGCGGCGGCGGATCACAACACCCCGACCACCGATATCACCCAGGGTATCGCCGAAGAGGATTCGCGGATCCAGGTCGAGACGCTGGAGGCGAACGTCAAGGAGTTCGGCGTTCCGTATTTCGAGCTGACCGACGCCCGGCGCGGCATCGTTCACGTCATCGGCCCGGAGCAGGGCTTCAGCCAGCCCGGCATGACCCTGGTCTGCGGTGACAGCCACACGGCGACCCACGGCGCCTTTGGCGCGCTGGCTTTCGGCATAGGCACCTCCGAGGTCGAGCATGTGCTGGCGACCCAGACGCTGGTGCAGAGCCCGGCCAAGAACATGCGCGTTACCGTCGAAGGCGATCTGCCGGACGCGGTAACCGGCAAGGACGTCATCCTCGCCATCATCGGTCAGATCGGCACGGCCGGTGGCACCGGCCATGTCATCGAGTTCGCTGGCGACGCCATCAAGGCGATGTCGATGGAAGCCCGCATGACGGTCTGCAACATGGCCATCGAGGCGGGCGCCCGCGCCGGCATGATCGCGCCGGACGAGACCACGTTCGAGTACATCAAGGGGCGCCCGATGGCCCCCAAGGCCGGCGCTTTCGAGCAGGCCGTGGCCTATTGGAAAACCCTGCCGTCGGACGAGGGCGCGGTTTACGACAAGGAAGTGGTCCTAAAGGCCGCCGACATCATCCCGCAGGTCACCTGGGGAACCAATCCGGAAGAGGTTATCCCGATCACCGGCACCATTCCCGACCCCGCCAAGATTGACGATCCGCTGCGTCGCGAGAAGATCGAGCGCTCGCTGGAATACATGGGCCTCACGGCCGGCGGCAAGATCTCCGAGGTGCCGGTCGATAAGGTCTTCATCGGCTCCTGCACCAATGGCCGGATCGAGGATCTGCGCGCCGTTGCGGAAGTCGCCAAGGGCCGCAAGGTTGCCGACGGTGTGCACGCGATGATCGTCGCGGGTTCCGGTCTTGTGAAGGAGCAGGCGGATTCCGAGGGCCTCGGCGCGATCTTCGAGGAGGCCGGCTTTGATTGGCGTCAGGAGCCCGGTTGCTCCATGTGCCTGGCGATGAACGCCGACCGGCTTGAGCCTGGACAGCGTTGCGCCTCGACCTCGAACCGCAACTTCGAGGGCCGGCAAGGCTTTGGTGGGCGCACCCACTTGGTGAGCCCGGCCATGGCGGCGGCGGCGGCGATCGCCGGGCGTCTGGCCGATGTCCGCGAATTGACGAACAGCTAGGGAGAAGCGGAATGGATAAGTTCAACACGCACCGCGGGGTCGCGGCTCCGCTCAACATGATCAATATCGATACCGACAAGGTGATCCCCAAGCAGTTCCTCAAGACCATCAAGCGGACCGGGCTCGGCAAGCATCTGTTCAACGAGATGCGCTTCAACGAGGATGGCTCGGAGAAGCCGGATTTCGTGCTGAACAAGTCGGCCTATCGCAACGCCAGCATCCTGGTCGCGGGTGACAATTTCGGCTGTGGCTCGTCGCGGGAGCACGCGCCCTGGGCCTTGCTTGATTTCGGCGTGAAATGCGTGATCTCCACCAGCTTCGCCGACATCTTTTTCAACAACTGCTTCAAGAACGGCATCCTGCCGATCGTGGTCAGCCAGGAGCAGCTCGATCAGTTGATGGATGACGCCCAAAACGGCGCCAACTCGATCCTCGACGTTGACCTCGAGAACCAGGAAATCGGCCGCCCGAATGGCGAGAAGCTCTCCTTCGAGATCGATCCATTCCGCAAGCATTGTCTCCTCAATGGTCTCGACGATATCGGCCTGACCTTGGAAAAGGGCGACAGCATCGACAATTTCGAGGCCAAGCGGGCGGCGGAACAGCCCTGGGCCTAACTCCTACATGAAAAGGTCCGCGGTCCTAGGTGATCGCGGGCCTTTTCACTTTTAACGACCCCAAGCGGCGCAAGAATCCGGCCCGCGCGCTCGATCGGTGACGGGTGGGTTTGGATACGGAAACGGAAGACATCATGGCATCGAACAGAAAAATGTTGGTTCTCCCCGGTGACGGCATCGGCCCGGAGGTGGTGAAGGAAGTGTTGCGGGTCGTCGATTGGCTCGCCAAGAAACGCTCGGTCTCCTTCGATCTCCAGGAAGGTCTGGTCGGCGGCGCCGCCTATGACGCCCATGGCACCGCGCTGACGGACGAGACCTTGGCCGACGCGGTTGACGCCGACGCGGTTCTGTTCGGCTCCGTCGGAGGTCCGAAATATGATGATCTTCCCTTCGAGCTTAAGCCCGAGCGCGGCCTGCTTCGCCTGCGTAAGGAGATGGATCTTTTCGCCAACCTGCGCCCGGCCATGGTGTTCGACGCGATGGCGGATTCCTCCAGCCTCAAGCCGGAATTGGTCTCCGGCCTCGACATTCTGATCCTGCGCGAGCTGACCGGTGGGATCTATTTCGCCGAGCCCCGGGGTATCGAGGAACTGCCCGACGGTACCAAGAAGGGGTTCGATACCAACCTCTACACCACTCCCGAGATCGAGCGGATCGGCCGGGTGGCGATGGATCTGGCCCGCAAGCGCAACAGCAAGGTCACCTCGGTCGAAAAGGCCAATGTGATGATGTCTGGCGTGCTGTGGCGCGAGACCATGACCAAGCTCTTCGCCGAAGAGGGTGAGGGCCTGGAGACCGAGCATATGTACGCCGACAATTGCGGCATGCAGCTGGTCCGCAACCCTAAACAGTTCGACGTCATCGTCACCGACAACCTATTCGGCGACATGCTCTCGGATTGCGCGGCGATGCTGACCGGCTCGCTCGGCATGCTGCCCTCGGCCTCGCTCGGCGCGGTGGACGAGACCACCGGCAAGCGTCACGCATTGTACGAGCCAGTGCATGGCTCGGCCCCGGATATCGCCGGCAAGAAGATGGCCAACCCGATCGCCGAGCTGCTCAGCTTCTCGATGGCGCTGCGCTATTCCTTCGATATGTCCGACGACGCCGACCTGATCGACGCGGCCATCGAGCGGGTCCTGGCATCCGGCAAGCGCACCGCCGACATCATGCAACCCGGCATGACCGCCGTCGCCACCGACGTCATGATGGACGCCATCTTGGCGGAGCTCGATAAGGCGGTTTGATTCGGGGGGTACTCTCGCGCTGTCAGTCACCAAAAAAAAATCGTCATCCCGGCGTAGGCCGGGACCCATTCCGCTGATGGTGGTGGTTGGGACAGCGATGGCCGATTCTGATGGGTCGAAGAGGTTTTGCCTCAGGAGGAATGGGTCCCGCTCTTCAGCGGGATGACGGCTTTGGTGTTTTCACGTTTTCGTGAGGCCTGCGCCAGAATTATACGTATCTGTATATTCCCCGATGGACTAAATGGCGGGAGTTTCGATTCCGCTTGACCCGCCAGCCCTAAAGGGCCCCTAAATCCTATCATTCCTCTCGACGCCAATAGCCGTCGATCGAGGATGATGAAGAAAATCGCTAACCTACCGCCAGTTTGGGCATCTACCGTGGTCGCCTTATCCCGGGAAGCCCGTGCTTGGGCTACCTTGGCGGCGTTGACATGGTTAGCCCATGGCCACGGCGTATCCGCGGTTGGCAAATTGGTCGCCCTCCTCCGATAACACCCTCACCTTTCGTCATCCCGCCCCCCGTTTGCACGAGGGCAGGCGAAGGGCGGGATGACAATCAGAAAAAGCATCCTCGACCGTCCATAACCCGTGTGATGGAAGCGTGCATTTACATTCTCGCGAGCAAAAAGGGTGGCACGTTTTACATCGGCGTCACTAACAACCTCCGACGCCGTCTGACCGAGCATTTGGGCGGTAAAGTCACCTTCACGCAGCGGTACCGCGTCAAACGTCTGGTCTACGTCGAATTCCATTCTTCCATCGACGAGGCCATCACCCGGGAGAAACGGCTGAAGAATTGGAACCGCGCTTGGAAGATTCGATTGATCGAAGGACATAATCCCGATTGGAACGATCTTTCCAAACATCTTGGATGGATCGATTGACCCCTGTTACACCAAAAAATATCGTCCCAACAGGGGCGTTGCACGACCCGAAAAACCGTCAATTCTTGCAATCCGCGGCTACCCGGCGTAAATCTCCCGCCTCTTTCCGCGTGGAAGGCAATGACCGTCGCGATGACCGCGGCGGCGAGCTTATGGATGGACGATATGGGCTACAGGATTGCGGTGGCCGGCGCCACTGGGGCGGTCGGCCGGGAGATGTTGCAGACGCTGGAAGAACGGAATTTTCCGGCTGATGATGTGATCGCGCTTGCTTCGGAGCGCTCGGTGGGTACCGAGGTCTCCTATGGCGAGAAACGAACTCTCAAAATCCAAGCCCTTAAACATTTCGACTTCACCGGTACCGATATCGTGCTGTTCTCGGCCGGCGGTTCCGTCGCGGCGGAATACGCGCCCAAGGCCGCCAAGCAGGGCGCCATCGTAATCGATAACAGCTCGCATTTCCGCATGGACGCGGATGTGCCGCTGATCGTGCCCGAGGTGAACGCCCACGCGTTGGCCGGTTATGGCAAACGCAACATCATCGCCAACCCCAATTGCTCCACGGCGCAGTTGGTGATGGCGCTCAAGCCCCTGCACGACACGTTTGAAATCGAGCGGGTGGTGGTCTCGACCTACCAGTCGGCCTCCGGCGCCGGCAATGCCGGCATGGATGAGCTGTTCACCCAGACTCGCGCGGTCTATGTGAATGATCCGGTCGAGAAGAAGGAATTCACCAAGCAGATCGCCTTCAACTGCATCCCGCATATCGACAAGTTCATGGATGACGGCTCCACCAAGGAAGAGTGGAAGATGACCGCCGAGACCAAGAAGATCGTCGATCCCGACATCGACCTGGTCGCCATGTGCGTGCGGGTGCCGGTGTTCATCGGTCATGCCGAGGCGGTGTTCATCG
>JADHLJ010000077.1 GCA_016780745.1 Alphaproteobacteria bacterium
GAAGGTCTCGTTCAGCGAGTGTGGGTCGAGCGACTGGGCATCGCCCTGAAAGGCCCATTTAAGGGTCTTCGCCTGGGCCCCGGTCGAGGCGACGCCGGCAACACCAACGGCCAAGGCCGCGGCCATGCCGACCGTCATCAATGTCTTGCGCATTAGGGAGCTCCCATCCTGTTCACTATGTATCCGGCGAGCCACCCAGGGCCCCACCGATGAAGGGGAGAACGGCGCGGATATCCCCCGCCCCGAACATGGCACGCACTAAAGCTTGAATGCGAAAGCGGGTCAACGGGATTTCACGGATGTGATGAGGGTGGCGGGAGAGGAGCGTAGGTGGCGCGCGATGCAACACCCTTTATGTTTGCCGAAAGCAGGTTACGTGACATCTCTCGGGCGTGAGCCCGGCGTGGAGCGCGGGACAACACTGTTTTTCGTCGCCGGCGGTTTCCGATCCGCGCGCCCCAACAACCTCTCCTAACCCCTGCCGTTAGAATTTCTCGGTTCCCCCCTCCCCGCGTCCGGGCGATGATCCCGGTGTCTTGTCACGCGCCACCCACGGAGCCTCTCATGCCCTACGCCTATCTTGTCGCCCAAGTCACCGTCACCGATGAAGCCGCTTTCGAGAAATATCGCCTGCGGGTGCCAGAGGTGACGCAAGGCTATGGCGGCGAGTATCTGGCGCGCGGCGGGCGGCAGCTTGGCCTGGAGGGGCCGGAGCCGGCTCATAACCGCACGGTGATCGCCCGCTTTCCGAGCTTTGAGCGCGCGGTCGAGTGGTACAATTCCGAGGCCTATACCGAGCTCGTGAAGCTGCGCCAGGCCGGCTCGGACGGAACGCTGTATATCGTCGAGGGGGTCGAGGAGTGACTTATCGCCCCGGTCGCGAGTTTCTCAATATCCCCGGCCCGACCAATATCCCGGACCGGGTGCTCGGCGCCATGCACCGCCCGGCGCTGGACTTCCTGTCGCCAGAATTCATCGCCATTAACCAGGAATGCCTGGCCGGTTTGAGAGCCGTACTGAAGACCGAGTCGGCGGAGATCATCGCCTATGCCGCCACCGGCCATGGCTCCTGGGAAGCGGCGATCACCAATACCTGCTCGCCGGGGGATCTGTTGCTGTTGCCCGAGACCGGGAATTTCTCGGAATCCTGGCGACGGATGATCGACGCGACGGGGTTGCGGACCGAGAACATTGCCTCGGAGTGGAACGTCGCGATTAAGCCGGACGCGGTGGGCGCGCGCCTCAAGGCCGACACAGGCCATGAGATCAAGGCGGTCTGCGTGGTGCATAACGAGACCTCCACCGGCATCATCAACGATCTCGCCGCCATTCGCGCCGCCATGGACGAGGCCGGCCATCCGGCGCTGTTGATGGTGGATACGATCTCCTCCCTCGCCTCGATGGATTTCCGCTTCGATGAGTGGGGCGTCGATGTCGCGGTCGCCGGATCGCAGAAAGGCCTGATGCTGCCTGTGGGCCTCGGCATTAACGCGGTCAGCGCCAAGGCGATGAAGGTGGCCCAGGACGCGACCCTGCCGCGCCGCTATTTCGATTGGCGTGAGTTGACCGCCGTCGAGGATCGGATGCGGTTCGCCGGCACCGCGCCGCTGCACATGTTCTACGCCCTCCAGGAAGGCCTCGCGATGCTGGCCGAGGAAGGCCTGGAGAATGTCCTCGCCCGGCATTCCCGGCTCGGCGAAGCGACGCGGCGCGCGGTCGAGGCCTGGTCGTCGAGCAACGGTGTTAGCCTGTTCGCCGTCAACCCGCCCGAGCGCTCGGACTCCGTCACCGCGGTCCTGATGCCCGAGGGCATCGACGCCGAGGCGTTTCGCGCTCGGGTGCTGGCGGAAAGCAAGGTCGCGCTCGGCGGCGGGCTCGGCAAGCTGAACGGTCGGGTGCTCCGGATCGGCCATCTCGGCGATCTGAACGAGCCGATGCTCCTGGGGGCGCTGGCGACGATCGAGTTGCATCTCCAGCGCCAGGGCATTCCCCACGGCAAGGGCGGTGTGGCCGCGGCGGTGAGCTATCTGGCGGAGAATTGACGCGGCGCGCGCGGAGAGAGGGCCTCCGCGCGATGCGGGCGGTCCTTTCCGCGCCTCCGTCGCGTCCCCCTCCTCCTCCGTCGCCCGCTCCTCTTCCGTCGCCCCTGTGAAAACAGGGGCTTAACACCGCTTGCCACAAGCCCCGGCTTTCGCCGGCGCGACGCAAGGGCCTTTCAGATAAGATGTTCCATTCGACCGAGACCATTCATGGCTCCCCATCACACTCCCCCTAGCCAAGGCCCCTCGCCCCTTACTAAGCTAGCGCCATGAACAAGCATCCATCCCTGCAGGAATTCTTCGACAGTCCCGGCGCTCTAGCCGCGGACCTGAATATGAGCGCCTCGGCCTCGGAGCCCCTGACACAGGATGAGCTCCTGGCGTTCGAGCCGGACGCGGTCGAGAAGTTCAACGCGATTAAACTCACCTATCCCCGTCGCCACGCGGAGCTAGAGCTGCTAGACGGCATCAGCCGGCGCTATCGCGCGGTTCCGCCGGATGGCCTGCTGCCGACCAGTGGCGTCGATGAATCCCTGGGCATGCTGTTCCTGTCCCTGGTCGAGGCGGGCGACCGGGTCGTCGTGCTTACGCCCTGCTATCCCCCACACCTGATGCTGCCCGAGTGGCGCGGCGCCGAAGTTGCCCGTTGGGAAGCGCGAGCCGAAGACAACTGGGTCCCGGATCTGGACGAACTCCGCCGTCTGACGGCCAAGTCGACAAGGCTGATCATCACCACCTTTCCACAGAACCCGACGGGCTTCATGCCCGACGAAGCCTTTAACGCGGAATTGCTGGAAATCGTCGAGGCCAGCGGCGCGATCCTGGTGGCGGATGAAATCTACGCGGGCCTGCCGCGCGGCGGCGCCGAGGGCTTAAGCGATCTCGCGGATCGCCACGATCGGGTGATCTCGCTGCACGGGCTGTCCAAGACCATGGGACTGCCGGGATTGCGGCTCGGCTGGATGGCGGCGCGTGACCCGGCGCTGTTGGCGCCAATCCGCGAGGTCCGGACCCTGTTCAATGCCTATGTCCCGCCGCCGATCGATTTCCTGGCGAACCTGGCGCTGCGGCACGCGGACGCGATCCTGGATCGCAACACAAGGATCCTGGATACCGGCAAACGGGCGGCGGCGGATTTCATGGCCCGTCACGGTAATCTCTTCGAGTGGACGGAGCCGCGTTCCGGCGTGCTCTCCTTCCCGCGCTGGACCGGCCCCGGCGGCACCAGCGCGCTCAGCCAGCGGTTGCTCACCGAAGCAAAACTGATCTGCGCGCCCAGCCTGTGTTTCGATGCCGGCGACCAGCATTTCCGGGTCGGCCTCGCCAGGCGGACGCTCCCCGACGCGCTTGCCCGATTTGACAGCTTTCTGGAAAGACTCTGACATGGCCGAAATCGAATATTTCTACGCCGCGCATTCCGCCTACGCCTATCTCGGCTCGAAGCGGCTCATGGAAATCGCGGCGGCGGCCGGTCGCTCGATCGCGCACAAACCCTATGATCTGAGGGCCGGCATCGTCGGGGTCGGCTCCAAGACCATCGGCGAGCGGACCGAGGGGCATCTGGAGTATTTCTTCGGCCGCGAGGTCGAGCGCTGGTCGGAATATCGCAACGCGCCGGTCAAGAAGCGCCTCCCGACCCATCATCACAAATCCATCACCCCGCCCAACACCATGCTAATCGCCGGGTTGGTCAAGGGTATCAACATCGATGCCCTGGCCCATGCCATGCTGGAACAGCACTGGCGCGACGATGTTGACTTGGCCGACACCGAAACCCTGAGAGCGATCGCCCGATCGGTCGATATCGATCCCGAGCCTTTGCTGGCGATCAGTGACTCCCAAGAAGTGCTCGATATCTACGATGCCAATACCGCCGAAGCGATAGAGCGATCGATCTTCGGCTCTCCGACTTATGGGGTCGACGGTGATCTGTTCTATGGTCAGGACCGGTTGGAGATGGTTGAACGGGCGCTAAGCAAGCCTTTCACCACGCGTCTGCCGGCCTAGGCATTATTCGCCGCGCCCATGAGTAATCTTCCGCCTAAGACCACGGTTCTTATTGTCGGCGCCGGGCCGACCGGTTTGATGAGCGCTAATCTTTTGGGCCGGCTCGGCGTTGGTGTGATCCTGGTCGAGCGCAACGCCGGCCCCTACGATATTCCAAGGGCAATTACCCTCGACGACGAAGGCTCCAGAACCCTTCAGGCCGCCGGGCTGGACCGGGACTATCTGGCGAATACCAGACCCGGTCGGGGTTCTCGCTACCATGACGATGACGGCAATCCTTTCGCCGAGGTCGGCCCCGGCCCGACCGAGTACGGGTTCCCCCGTCGCTCGCAGATCTATCAGCCTGCCTTCGAGCGCGTGCTTCTCGCCGGTTTGGACCGGTTCGAGCATGTGCATGTTGCCTACGCGCACGACTTCCAGGCACTGCGGCAGAGCGAGACCGGTGTTGATGTCACGCTCCAAGGCCCCGACGGGACCGAGCGTCGGGTAAGCGCCGACTATGTGATCGCCAGCGACGGGGCGAGAAGCCCGGTCCGCCGCATGCTGGGGATCGAGATGCTGGGCGACACCTACCCCGAGGACTGGCTGATCGTCGACACGCTGAACGACCCGGACCAGGAACCGGTCTCCAAGTTTTTCTGCCGAAGCGACCGGCCTTACGTCAGCATCCCCGCGCCCGGCGGCGGACGGCGCTATGAATGGCGGGCCGGGCCGGGCGAGACCACCGAAACGCTTCTGGACCCGGCGCGCATTCGCGCTCTGCTGGAGCCGATCCGCGCCTTCGAGGACAGCGATATTCAGCGCGCTGTGGTCTATACCTTCGAGGCACGGATCGCCGCCCATTGGCGCCAGGGCCGCGTTTTCCTCGCCGGCGACGCGGCGCATTTGACCCCGCCCTTCGCGGGCCAAGGCATGAACGCGGGCCTGCGCGACGCCCATAACCTGTCCTGGAAACTCTGGGTGGTGAGCGCTGGAATGGCCGGTCCGTCATTACTTGACGATTACGAGGCCGAACGCCGAGGCCCCGCCTGGGCGATGGTTCAACTCGCCGTCGCCATGGGTGATATCGTCATGCCCCGCGGCGCCCGCGATATCGCGTTTCGAACCAGTCTGGTCGAATGGATGGACCGGTTTCCCGCCGCCCGCGATTTCATTATTCAGATGAAATTCAAGCCACCGCCTCGTCACGATACCGGCGCCTATCTGGATCTTGATGATCAGCCGTTTGACGGCTCGCTGGTCGGCCAGATGCTGCCGCAACCGCCGGTGAGCCGGGCCGATGGCGGCGAGACCCGTCTGGATGACGAAATTGGACCAGGTTTCGCCATGATCGCTCAACAAGAAGCCACGGCGCGGGCGATGAGCGTCGGACGAGACACGTTGTGGCCGGAACTTACCCCATCGTTGATCACGCTCACCGACACGGCGCTACCGGCGCTTCCCGGTGTGGCCGGCATTCTCTCGCGCGCCAATTCGGCGCTTCGGTCGATGAAGGTCCACAGGGATCAGATCCTCCTGGTGCGCCCGGACCGCTATGTCGCGGCGGCATTCTGGCCCGAAGACGCGGCAAGGACCGTGAAGGGGTATAGGGACAAGCTGGGTCGTGTTTGACCGTTCGCCTATTCCCGCGTTGTCGCGGAGTTAATCGTCCAACTCGGGGAAGCGGTGCACGGTCCTTTCCGAAGACGCATGCACGCCATAGGTCTTGAGCGGTACCGACCCGGTCGCGCGAAAACCGTGCTTGACGTTGGGTGGCATCGCCAGGGTCGTGCCGGGGCCGATCTCCACCGTTCCCTCGACACCTTCCATCCAGGCAATACCGGTGCCCTCCAGAACACTCACCACCTCCATATAGGGGTGGGAGTGGGTGCCGGTGGAGTAACCCGGCGGTGAGACCTGCACGCCGATGCGCACGGGCGTCGAGCCGTCCTCGTCGCCGACAATGGTCTGATAGGTCGCGCCATTGGGGAAAGACTGCTTGGACACGTCGTCGAGCTTTATGATCGCCATGGCATCCTCCTCGGCATCAGTCCGATGCGATAAAGGCTATCAGGTCATTTCCAGCACCGCCATCACACGTCGTCGCGAATGCCGTGCCAGATCTCCCGACGCCAATAGAACGCGATGGCGAAGCTGGCGAGCAACCCGCCCACGCTGTAGATCGAGACGGTCAACGGGAAGCCGATGGCTTCGATAATCGCCCCGGCGCCCATCAACCCGATCGGCAGGCCATAGACGGCCAACATGCGCACTCCCATGACCAGACCGCGATATTGCACCTCCGCTCTGGCCAACAAGGTTACCGCCATGGCGATCATGGAAAGACTTTGGATATAGCCGGTAAGGAACAGAAATGCCTGACCGGCGAGCTTGGCCTCGACCATGCCAAAGCCGAACAACGCCACATGCATCAGCCAGATATTGATGATCATGAACCGCGCTGGACGGCGCCAGCCGCCGAGCATCGTCATCGTCAGCGAGCCGAGCAGCGCGCCCCCCGCGTAGGACGCGACGAGATGGCCAAGCCCGTTCTCGTCGACCAAGTAAATCTCCTTGGCGACATAGGGTAGAATGCCGTGGGAAATCGGAAATACCGTCACGTTGACCAAAAAGGCGAGCCACATGGCCGCCAGGATCATCGGCGTGGTCCAGACATAGCCGAACCCGCGCTTCATATCCCCCCAGGGAGAGCGTTGGACACCAGCATCCCCAGCGCTTGCCCCCGCGCCACGCACCCCTGAAACACCGAAGGTCAGCAGGAAACTCGCGACGTGAAACACCACGATCACCATATAGGCGGGCCCGATCCCGAATTGTGAGAACAGACCCGCGCCGATCAGCGCGCCGGCGATCCGGGCCGAGTCCATGGTGGTCCGCGACACCCCCATTCCGCTCATCAACAGGCGCGAGGGCATGGTGTCGCCGATCAAGCCGTTGCGCATCACCAGATCCGAGGGACGGATCAGACCGGCGAAAAACGCGATGATGAAAATATACGTTGGCGTCAGACTGTCGGTTAGCGCGAAGCCTAGCAAGGTCGCGGCCAGGATCGAATACATCGCCCGCATCGCGCAAAGCACCGTCCGGCGCCCGAGCCGGTCTCCAAGCACCCCCAGGATTGGCGCCACCAGCGTGCCGATGAACTGCATGGAGCCAAAGATGGTGAGCGCCAATACCGACTCGGTCTCGACCAGAATGAACCAGCCGAGAATCAGCGTCTCCATCTCGAAGGCCCAAGAATTCAGCAGATCCGCCGGCCATTGAAAGCGAAAGCTCTTCACCTCGAAGGGCGAAAACACGGAGGGTTTGGCGGGCTGGGACACAAGGAAACCGGCATGGGAGGACAAGGCCTCCACTTGAGCACGCTTTCGACGGATCGCAAAGCCGCATAGACTTGAGCGAAACACTCCTAAGCCATCATGAAGGGACCCTCACATGGCACGCGAAGTCACCCTAGCGCTATTGGATGAGATCCAGGACGGGTTCAACCAACACGACGTTGACGCGATCCTCTCGCACTTCACCGATGACGGCATCTGGCTCATGGCCAGGGGCCCGGACGCACCCGAGGGCCGCCGGCTGACCGGCAAGCAGGAAATCGGCGAGGTCCTGCGCGGTCGCTATGCCGAGATCCCGGACATGCGCTGGGAGGAGATGCGGCACTGGGTCGCCGATCAAACCAAGGCGATCTCGGAATGGGTTGTCCGCGGCACGCCCACGGGCGGCGAGCCGTTCGAGTATACCGGCTGCGATCTCTGGGAGTTTCGCGACGGCTATGTCACCAAGAAGGATACCTATTGGAAATATGTGGGGTGATCTCGGCGGAATCGCGGCATGAAAAAGTCCCGTGAGTTCGTCGTCCTCGCGCATGCGGGGACCTCTTAACCATTGAAAAGATGCCGGTTTTGACCGCCAATTCGGGGTTCCCGCATGCGCGAGAACGACGGTTTAACGTGAGAATCTCGACATCCGCGGTCTCCCGCCGGCCAGGAACAGGACATCGCCTCCCACGTCTCATTCAACCCCGTCGTTTGAGCGCGCGCAGATCGATCATCCCTGGTGTCTTTAACGGGTCGGTTTCCGGCTCGAAGATGCGATGCTTCTGGATTTTCTGGGAGCCGGTTTTCGGCAGATCCTCGACGAACATGATCCAGCCCGGCGGCTTGAAATAAGCCATGCGCTTGTTGCAATGCTCGAACAGGTCGCGCGCCAGGGCCTCGCCGGGCTCAACACCGCCGGTAAGGACAATACAGGCCAGCACCTCTTCCTCGCGGACGTCGTCGGGCACGGCCAGCACCGCGACCTGGTTGACTTCGTCGCGCACTTGCAGAACCGCCTCGACCTCGGCGGCGGCGATGTTCTCGCCGGATCGGCGGATAATGTTCTTCTTGCGGTCGACGAAATGCAGCATGCCGTCCTCGGCCCGCAGGACCGTGTCGCCGGTGTGGAACCAGCCGCCCCGCCAAGCCTCCTCCGTCGCCGCTTCGTCCTTCAGATAGCCCGAGAACGCGCCGAGCCTGGGGTTTTCCGCCGAGAAGCGCACGACCATCTCGCCGGGCTGCCCATCGGGAAGCGGCGCATCATTTTCGTCGCGGATTTCCACGTCGAGGCCCGGGACGGCGCGCCCCATCGCCCGGGTACCTCGCTTTCGCGGCTCGTGGTCGGCGCGGAGCACGCGGCACATCTCGGTCATGCCCCACAGCTCGACCATGGGAAACCCGAAGCGCTCCTCGAAGACCCGATGTAAATCCGGCTCGATCCCCGCGCCCCATCCGAACCGGACATTATGCGCGCGCTCCAGGGGATCGCCCGGCTGGTTCAGCAGCATCGGGGCCACCACGCCGAGATAGTGAATGACGCTTGCCTTTGTCTCCACCACGTCGCGCCACCAGGAGCGTGGGTGAAAGCGATCGGGCTGAATTTGACATCCCCCGATCAGCATCATGCCCAAGATGGAAACGACGCCCGCGTTCACGTGATAGAGCGGCAGGGGGTTGTACACCCGCTCCTCGCCCTCGCGGAACGCGAAGGGACCCTCGGGGTCGGCGTACCACGACCCGCACAACAGCTCGTATTGATGCGACATGATACAGCCCTTGGGCCGCCCCGTTGTCCCCGATGTGTAGAGAAGCTGCGCCTCGGTGTCGGGCGAGACCGTCGTGCCGGAGGTCGCGCGAGGCGCCGCGGGAAACGCATTATCGCTGGAGTCGAAACGCCAACTCGGTACCGCGCGGGCAAGTTCGGTATTGGCGTTTTCGATGGTTTCGCGATGATGCTCCAGATGCACTACCAACGACGCCTCTGAATGATCCAGCAGATAGGCCAGCTCCGCCGCGCGATAATCCGGATTGATCGGCACGCAAGAGACACCCAGCGTATTGAGCGCGAGCCGATGCAGCACATGTTCCGGGCGATTGTCCAACGCCAGAGCGATCCGGTCGCCCAAGCCGTAACCGGCTTCACGATAACGCTCCACGAGACTATCGACGGCGCGCGACGCGGCCCCATAGGTCAACGCGAATCCGGCCTCGTGATACCCCCGCCCCTTGGATGACGGCACGGCGAGAAAGTCGTTGTCCGGAAACCGGTCGACGGTTCGGCGGAAGGCATCACCGACTGTCAGGCCCATCACCCTGTCGACGGCGCTCAATGTCATCGTCAGGCGGGCTCCATGATATCGACGAAGCGGACCGGCTTGCCGCTCGGCTCTCCCAGGACTTCATCATCGCGGACCACGATCTTGCCGCGCAGGATCGTCGCCATCGGCCATCCCGTGACCTTGACACCGTCAAAGGGCGTCCAGCCGCATTTGCTGGCGATCCATTCGTCGGTGATCTCGCGCTTGGCGGCGAGGTCCACCAGAACCAGATCCGCGTCATAGCCGACCGCGATCCGGCCCTTGCCGGCGATATTGAAGATCCGCTGCGGGCCGTGGGACGTGAGATCCACCAGGCGCTCCAGCGACAGGCGCCCCGCGTTCATGTGATCAAGCAGCAGCGGCAAGGAGGTCTGCACCCCCGGCATGCCGCTGGGGCTTGAGGGATAGGGCCGCTCCTTCTCCTCGATCGTGTGCGGCGCGTGGTCGGAGCCGAAGACATCGACGATACCGTTGCGCACCGCCGCCCACAGGCCCTCGCGATGGCTGGCGTCGCGAACCGGTGGGTTCATCTGGGCAAAGGCACCGAGCCGCTCATAGCATTCCGGCGCCGCCATGGTGAGATGGTTCAAGGTCACCTCGACGGTGATCAAGTCCTTGTGCTCGGCAAGAATATCCATCTCGTCCGCCGAGGAGATATGCAGCACATGCACCCGCCGCCCGGCATCACGGGCCAGTTTCACGATCCGCTTGGTCGCGCGAACGGCGGATTCGACATCCCGCCAGTCAGGGTGAGCCTCCGCGCTCTCGGCGTCGGTCGCGATGCCCTGGCGCGAGATCAACCGGTCCTCGTCCTCGGCATGCACCGACACGCGCCGGTTACCATTGGCGAGCACGGCGGCGATGACATCGTCATCCTTGGCCAGCAGGGTTCCGGTCGAACTGCCCATGAAGATCTTCACCCCCGCGCAACCCGGGAGTTTCTCAAGCACAGAGAGCTGATCGGCGTTCTCGTGATTGCCGCCCATGAAGAACGCATGATCGCTCCATGCCGTCTCGGCGGCGATGTCGAGCTTTTGCTGGAGCGTTGCGGCATCAAGGGTCAGGGGGCTGGTATTCGGCATCTCGAAGATCGAGGTCACGCCCCCCTTGATCGCCGCCTTGGTGCCGTGGGCGATGTCTTCCTTGTGCTCAAGTCCCGGCTCGCGGAAATGAACCTGACTGTCGATCACACCCGGCAGGACATGGAGCCCCTTGGCGTCGAAGGTCTCGGCGGCGGCGCCCCCCGAGAGCGCGCCGATGGAGACGATCTTGCCACCGGCAATACCGATATCGGCCTCTACCAGGCCGCCGGGCGTCATCACGCGCCCATTTATGATGAGGAGATCAAGGGTATCGGACATGGCGAGCGCGCTCCGGCGGGTGTTTGTCATTCGTTCGACCCAAGAGAATACTCCAACGCGAAAAACGCAAGAGCGGAGGCGATGGGAAATGCTTGCGGGGTGACACTGCCCCACCTAAGGTAAAGTAGCAGTGTATGAAGCATGGAGGTCGGTGACGATGCCCAGCGATTTCACCCCGTCGTATCCCGCCGCTCCACGTGATCCAAACGCACCCGCCACGCTCGCCCCGACGACCCTAAAGTTCAAACACATTGCCGGCGGTTTTGGGCGGCTTTGGCGGACTTTCATCATCACGGTGCTCCTGTCGGTGCTGACCCTGACGATCTATCGTTTCTGGGGATTGACCAAAATCCGCGCGCATCTCTGGTCTCGGGTAACATTGCTGGACGACCCGTTTGAATACACCGGCAATGGCTGGGAGCTGTTCATCGGCTTCGTCAAGGTTGTGTTCCTGTTCATTCTGCCGGTCACACTGATCATCAGCGGGCTCAACTTCGCGTTTCAGTCGATGGGCCTGTTCACGCTGGAACAGATCATCGGTTTTTTGACCGCCGTCGGGTTTTATTGGATTTTTGAGGTCGCTGTGTTTCTGCGATTCCGTTATCGGGCCAATCGGACGAGTTGGCGTGGTATCCGGGCGCGTGTCAGTGGCCGCGCCACTCATTTCGCGGGCCGCGCGCTCCTGCTCGCCGCCGGGGTCGCCCTTACTGGCGGTCTTCTATATCCTTACGCGCACGCCTATTTCATGCGGTACAAGCTCAACGCACTGAGCTTCGCGGGACTGCAAGTACGATCAACCTTCGACTCGGGCACTATCTATGGGACGTTCTTTCTCTGCCTGATTATGAGCTTTATCCTAGCCCTACCGTTAGTCGTTCTGTCATTCGTCTTGCTTCTTTCGGGCAGTGCCCTGACAAGCTCGTCGCTCTCGGTCATTGGGATGGAAAATCTCGGTACCGTCTTCGGTATTTTGATAACGCCAACAATCTTCCTCCCCCTCGCATGGTATTGGGCGAGATTCTACCGTGAAGCCGCCAAGTCTGTTTGGATCGGAGAGGAAAAAATTGACGTATCCTACAATGTCACCGGCTGGCGGCTCGTCAGGTACTTCTGCGGGAACTGGGCCATCATCATCTTCTCGCTCGGACTTCTTTGGCCGCTAACGTGGCTGCGCAAGATCGATCTGATTTGTGAATGTCTGACGATCAACAAGGAGCTCCCCCTCGAAACCATGACACAGGAAGCTCACGATCCGACCCGGGTCGGCGAGGAATTGGCCGGCGGGTTCGAGATTGCCTAGCGACGCCCCCACACCAGAGACCGGCGCATACTTCTTCGACGGCCAATCACCAATCAAGCACCCGGTCACCGTCCGCTTTGGTACAAACGGACTGACCGTGCATCGAACGGACGGCGCCGAACCCGTTGTCTGTCCCTACGCGCTGACCCGCCGCATTCAGCCCTTCTCGCCGAGCGAACACCTGGCGCTCAAGCCCAACGACACCTCCGGCGCGCGTTTGGTGCTTACCGACCCAGCCCTGATCGCGCGGTTCCGGGAGTTCGCGCCCGAGATCGCCGACCCGCCATTGCTCAACCGCTCACGGGTTAGACGGTGGACCGCGATCGGCGCGACCATGGCCGCGGCGGTTTTCGTGTTCTTCGTCGTGATCCCCGCCGCCTCAAGCCTGTTCAGCGCGTTGGTTCCAGAATCGACGAAGCGCGCGGTTGGAGCGGCGACTATCGCGCAGGTGTTCGAGCCGATGGGGATGTGCGACGCGGCGCCAGGTAGATCCGTTCTGGACCAGTTGACAGGTGACTTGGCGAATTGGATCGGGCTCGAGGGTGACGTCGAAATCCATGTCGCGCGGGTCCCGATGGTCAATGCCTTCGCCTTGCCGGGTGGGCATTTGATCCTGACGGGCAACCTTGTCGAGAAGGCGGAAACTTCCGCCGAGCTTGCCGCCGTGATCGCCCATGAGATCGCGCACGCAAAACTCGGCCATCCGACCGAAGCCTATTTCCGGCGCGGTTTGATATCGGCGGTCACGGACGCGATATTCGGGGGTGGTTTCGGGACCGGAGGCATGGAATCGGTTGCCTCCCTCGCGATTACGCTTGGCTATTCCCGCGAGGCGGAAACCCAGGCCGACGAGCTCGCCATTGAGGCCCTCAACGATGCGGGCATAACCACCGAGGGGATGGCGAACTTCTTCTCGCGCTCGGCGCCGAACTCCCAAGGCGCGCTCGATCTGCTGAATAAAATCGATTGGCTGTCCACGCATCCAAGCGATACGGAACGACGCCAGCGAGCGTTGGAGCAAGGCACGGGCCGTAATCAGGCCTTGTCGCCGGAAGATTGGCGCGCGCTGAAAGGCATCTGCGGGTAGGCTTGGCCGGTCAATCGCCGCTCCACCGTCGCGCCGGTGAAAGCCGGGGCTTCGGGCAAGCGGCGTTGAGCCCCTGTTTTCACAGGGGCGACGGCGGAGAGCGGCGTTTTCTCCCCCACCGCCGCGCCGGCGAAAGCCGAGGCTCGTGGCAAGCGGTGTCGAGCCCCTGTTTTCACAGGGGCGACGGGGAAGAGTGAGGCCGGCACCGTTCCAGGTTGCTAAAAATGTCCGCGACACACGCTTAGTCGCGTCTCGAGAACGGCCGCGAGTATCAACCCCGCCACCCCGAGACTAAAGCTTCTTGCCCCGCAACTCGGCGCGCAGTTGCTTGATGTGGAGGTGCACGCTCAAGGATTGCGGGCTGATCTCCAGCACTTTCTCGAAGGCCTTTAGCGCGGCTTCCGGCTTGTTGATCGCCCGGTAAATCAATCCCAGCCCCGCGAGCGCGCCGAAATGGTTCGGCTCGAGCGCCAGGGTGCTTTCAATGTCCCGCACGGAGCCCTCGAGGTCGCCGATCAGGTAAAGCAATGTCGCTCGCTTGTTCCAGCCCTCGGCGAAATCCGGAGCCTCGGCGACGATCTTGTCGAAGATCGCCAGCGCCTCGTCATAGGCACCCGGCTGCATCTTGCGCCGGCCCGCCGACATCAGCGCATCGATCTTGGCCTCGTCGTGACGAGTCCAGATGTCCCAGATGCGCCGCTCGATCCGGAACGCGTCCTCGACGCTCCCAGCCGCCGCCAACTCCGTGAACAGATCCGGCAGACGCGGGTCCTTCTGATCCGCGCGCGCCGAGGCGGGCATCACGAGAAAAAGGGCCAGCACCAATGTCGCGAGCATTCGCATGAGGCGAGTATGACTCGTCATTTCCCAGGCGCCAATCCCGGTCGCGCGTTTCACGACCCACCGCCGCCAAACAATCCCGTGATCCTACAGGTCGGCGAGCGCCGCCGGTTTCGGCCCACC
>JADHLJ010000078.1 GCA_016780745.1 Alphaproteobacteria bacterium
CGTTTCGCCGGCGCCAGGATGGCGGCTATACCGTGGCCCATGGCGCGGCCACCGAGGCGCCGATCGTGCCGGACACGCTGCGCTGGATGCGCAAGTTCATGCCGGCCTTCAAGGCCGAACGGAACCGTCTGCGGCTTCGCCTCGATCATCGCTTCTATACCGAGTTGATGACCCAGCGGCGCTGGAACCTGGAAGGGCCGAGCCCGTTCGAGGAAACCCGGGTGAACGACCCCATGCCCAGCAAGTCGATCCTGGGGGAGGCGTCGGCCAATCTCAGGCGGCTGTTCCCGGCGCTGAAAGACGTTGAAATCGTCGAGAGCTGGGCCGGGCTGATCGATGTCACGCCCGACGCGGTGCCGGTCATCGCGCCGGTCGACCGAGTGCCGGGCTTCTACCTCGCCACCGGGTTCAGCGGCCATGGCTTCGGCATTGGTCCGGGCGCCGGCAAACTGGCGGCGGAAATGGTGTCCGGTCGTCCGACCACCGTCGATATGGCGCCGTTCAGGCTGGAGCGCTTCTTCGAGGAATAGGGAGCGTTATTAACGCTCCCCACACTTCTATCAGTCGCCGAGTTCGGCCAGGATCGCGTCGCGGTCCTCGTCCAGGTTCGGCGCCGGCTCGCGGCTGTCGGGATCCTCGAAGCCGGAGATCTTGACCGGATTGCCGATGACCCGCATGGGGCCGGTTACCGGATCCTCGACGTTGACGATCATGTTTCGGGCCAGGGTCTGCGGGTGCTCGGCGGCCTGAGCGACATTGTTGATCGGCCCGCAGGGCACGCCGGCCTTATCCATAACGGCGATCCAGTGCGCGGTCGTGTTGGTCTTCAGCACCGCTTCCATCTCGTCTTTGATGGCGTCGACGTTTTGGTTGCGCAGGTCATTGGTGGTGTAACGCGGGTCCGTCGCCCATTCCGGCTTGCCCATGCCGTCGGCCATCTTGGCGAACAGCGCGTCGTTGCCGGCGGAGATGATGATGTAGCCGTCCTGGGTCTCGTAGGCCTCGAAGGGCGTGATGGACGGATGGCGCGCGCCGAGCGGGCCGGGCGCGGTGCCGCTGGTGAAATAGCGCATCATCGCGTTTTCCAGCAGCGCGACCTGACAATCGAGCATGCCGATATCGACCTTGGTCGCCTCACCGGTCAATTGACGGTGGAACAAAGCCGCCTGCACGCCGATGGTGGCGTAGAGGCCGGAGCCGATATCGCCGATCGACATGCCGATTCGCGTCGGCGGGGTGCCGGGATGGCCGGTCACGCTCATGATTCCGCCCATCCCCTGGACCACCATGTCATAGGCGGGCCGGTACATCTCGGGGCCGGAGTGACCAAAGCCCGAGGCCGAGGCGTAGATCAGCTTGGGGTACTTGGCGTGCAGCGCCTCCCAGCCGAATCCAAGCTTGTCCATGGCGCCGGGGCGGAAGTTCTCGACCACCACGTCGGCGGTCTCGAGCAGCTTGCCGAAGATCTCGCGGTCGCCGTCTTCCTTGAGGTTGAGCGCGATGCTCTCCTTGCCGCGGTTGACCGACTGGAAATACGCCGACTTGCCGTTCACGAAAGGCCCGTAATGGCGCGCGTCATCGCCGCGTCCCGGGGTTTCGACCTTGATCACCCGGGCGCCCAGCTCGGCCAGCATCATGGTGCAGTAGGGGCCGGCGAGGATCCGGGAGAGATCGATGACGGTGATGCCCGACAATGGTCCTTGGCGTGTCTCGTTGGCGGCGGCGGTATCTGGCATCGGTTCGATTCTCCTATTCGATGGGCCGGCGGGTGGGCGTTGCCGGCGAGCGTTGGCCGTTTTTATCGATGCCGGGCCCGCTTCACAAGGACGCCAACGTCGGCCCGCCTCCACCCACGTGATCAAGTTGGCGATAGTGGGGGTTGAAAAACGCTGAAATCCAAGCTGTCATGATTTTGTATACAAAGTCGCTTGCAGCCCACGCGAGCCGTGCTATGTATCAATCCGATCGTCCCGAAACGGCACAATTCGTCTCGACTTCGACATGTTTCACAAGCGCACGAGGCCCCCAGCGGGATGACGGCACCTCACACAGATTGGCGATCAGGCGGCAAACGCGCCGTTGTTGACGCCAACTTGCTCGAAAATTACCGGGAAGCCCGAACGTAATCATGAGCCTCGACGAACATAGACCAACAAGCGAGAGCCGCCCTCGGCCGCCTTATATGAAGCCGACGGATATCACCGACCCGAATTTCTTTCACAAGGTCGTGGATTGCCAATGGGCCTGTCCGGCGCACACGCCGGTGCCGGAATATATCCGGATGATCGCCCAGCGCCGGTATACCGACGCCTATATGGTCAATTGGGAATCCAATGTGTTTCCGGGCGTGTTGGGAAGAACCTGTGACCGTCCCTGCGAGCCGGCGTGCCGGCGCGGACGGATCGAGGAAAAGCCCGTCGCCATCTGCCGCCTCAAGCGCGTGGCCGCCGACTATCGGGGCGATATCGAACATCTCATGCCGGAGATCGCGCCGAAGAACGGCAAGCGCATCGCCTGCATCGGGGCGGGACCGGCCTCGCTGACCGTCGCGCGCGACTTGGCGCCGCTCGGCTATCACGTCGTGGTCTATGACCGCGATGCGTCCGGCGGCGGCATGATGCGTAGTCAGATCCCGGCCTTCCGCCTGCCGGAAGCGGTGTTGAACGAAGAGGTCGAGCGGATCCTGAATTTCGGGATCGAGACCCGGTTCAACCAGAATATCGAGAGCTTGAAGACTGTCCTCGACGAGGATTACGACGCGGTCTTCGTTGGCACCGGCGCGCCGCGCGGGCGTGACCTCGACATCCCGGGCCGTGACCAGGTGGGCGAGCATTTTCACATCGGCATCGACTGGCTGATGAGCGTGGCCTTCGGGCATACGTCCAAGATCGGCAAGAAGGTGATCGTGCTGGGCGGTGGTAACACGGCGATGGATTGCTGCCGGACCTCCAAGCGGCTCGGCGGCGACGACGTGAAGGTGATCGTTCGAAGCCCGTTTGAGACCATGAAGGCCAGCCCCTGGGAAATCGAGGATGCCCAGCGCGAGGACGTGGAGATTCTCAACAACCACGTGCCGCTGGAATTCGTGATCGAGGACGGCAAGCTCGTCGGCATGAAGTTCGACCGGGTTGAGCCGATATTCGACGAGAACGGGCGGCGCAAGCTGGTCTCCACCGGCGAGGAGCCGCTGTTCTTCCCGTGCGACGACGTGCTTTGCGCGATCGGTCAGGAAAACCACTTCCCGTGGATCGAACGGGACATCGGCCTCGAATTCGGGGAATGGGACATGCCCGTGGTCGACGAGGTGACCTTCCGCTCAACCCATCCGAAGGTGTTCTTCGGCGGTGACGCGGCGTTTGGTCCGGAGAACATCATCTGGGCGGTGGCGCATGGTCACCAGGCGGCGATCTCGATCCATCAGATGTGCGAGGATATCGATCTCGAGGATCGCCCCGATCCCAAGGTCACCCTGATCAGCCAGAAGATGGGCATGCACGAGTGGTCCTACCACAACGACATCTCCAACGATCCCCGCTATCAGGTGCCGCACGCTGAGAAAAAAATGGCTCTAAGCGACATCAAGCTGGAGGTGGAGCTCGGCTTCGATGAGAAGCTCGCCTATGACGAGGCGATGCGTTGTCTGAACTGCGATGTTCAAACCGTGTTCGAGACCGGCCGTTGTATCGAGTGCGATGCCTGTGTCGACATCTGCCCGGTGGATTGTATCAACTTCACCATGAACGGCGAGGAGGCCGAGGTTCGCCAGACCTTGCGGGTCCCGGCGCTGAACGCCGAGCAGGATCTCTATGTCTCCGACGTGCTGCCCACGGGCCGGGTGATGATCAAGGACGAGGATGTCTGTCTGCATTGCGGTTTGTGCGCCGAGCGCTGCCCGACCGCCGCCTGGGACATGCAGCAGCTTCTGCATAACGAAGCGCAGGCCAAGAGCCGGGAGCTGGCGCTATGAAGACCAATGATTTCGTCATCAAGTTCGCCAATGTGAACGGGTCCGGCTCGGCCAGCGCCAACGCGTTGTTCGCCAAGGCGATCTTCCGCATGGGCGTGCCGGTGGCGCCGAAGAACATCTTTCCCTCGAACATTCAGGGACTGCCGACCTGGTTCGAGGTTCGGGTGAACGACAAGGGCCATCTCGGTCGCCGCGACGGCATCGACATGATGGTGGCGATGAACCCGCAGAGCTGGGACCAGGACGTGGCGGCGATCGTGCCCGGCGGTTATCTGCTCTATGACAGCACGTTTATCCGCGAGATCGACCGCGACGACATCAAGACCATCGGCGTGCCGCTGACCAAGCTGTGCAACGAGCGCTTCACCATTCCGCGTGAGCGCCAGCTATTCAAGAACGTCGCCTATGTCGGCGCGTTGACGGCGCTGCTGGACATGGATTTCGAGGTCGTCAAAGGCATGATCTCCGAACAGTTCAGGGGCAAGGACAAGGCGATCGCGCCGAATATCGACGCGCTGAACCTGGGCCGTGAATACGCGCTGAAATATTTCGATTGCCCGCTGGACATTCGGGTCGCGACCTCGGACGCGGTTGGCGATCAGATCCTGATTGAGGGCAACGCCGCGGCCGGCCTCGGTTGTGTCTTCGCCGGTGCCACGGTCGCCGCCTGGTATCCGATCACGCCGTCGACCTCGGTCGCCGAGGCGTTCGAGAAATACTGCCATCAGCTTCGTATTGAGCCGGATACCGGCAAGAAGAAATTCGCCATCGTTCAGGCCGAGGACGAGCTCGCCGCGATCGGCATGGCCATCGGCGCGAACTGGAACGGCGCGAGGGCCTTCACCGCGACCAGCGGGCCGGGTATCTCCTTGATGAGCGAGTTCCTCGGGCTCGCCTATTTCGCCGAGGTGCCGGTGTTGCTGTTCAATATTCAGCGCGGTGGCCCCTCGACCGGCATGCCGACGCGTACCCAGCAATCCGATATCATCTCCTGCGCCTATGCCAGCCATGGCGACACCAAGCACGTTCTGCTGTTCCCGTCCGACCCGACCGAATGTTTCGACTTCGCGATGCAGGGCTTTGATCTGTCCGACGGATTGCAAACCCCGGTGATCGTGATGAGCGATCTGGACTTGGGCATGAACGACTGGACGACGGCGCCGTTCAAGATCGAGGACGGCGTGGAGCTTAACCGAGGCAAGGTTCTGGACGCCGAGCAGTTGGACGAGATCGGGCGGTTCGGTCGCTATCTGGATGTCGATGGTGACGGCATTCCCTACCGTACCTATCCGGGCACCCATCCGGAGAAGGGCGCGTTCTTTACCCGCGGCACCTCGCATGACGAATATGCGGTCTATACCGAGGACGGCAAGGTCAACGCGCGGGTCATGCGGCGCCTGTCGCATAAGTTCGAAACCGCCAAGACCCTGGTGCCGGCGCCGGAATTCGGGCAGGCCGAACAAGGCTCGACGATGGGCTTGATCCATTTCGGAACCACCGCGATCGCGGTTCCCGAGGCGATGGAGCTGTTGGCCGATCGACAGATTCATCTGGACACCATGCGGCTGCGCGCTTTCCCGTTCTCCAAGGAGGTCGAGGATTTCATTCACAGCCACGAGAAGGTGTTCGTGGTGGAGCAGAACCGCGACGCGCAAATGCGCTCGCTGCTGGTGAACGAATGCGGGATCGATCCGGCCCGGCTGGTGCCGATCTTGAATTTCGACGGCTTCCCGATCACCGCCGTCGCCATCGCCGACATGGTGACCGAGCAGCTTGGCGAGGGCGAAGACGCGGGCGAACAAGCCCAGGGCGGCTTCGCGGCCGAGTGAGTAAGGCCGAATGACTAAAACAGTGATTATCGTTCCGGGACCACGGACATGACCTATATCGCGAAACCTAAGTTTCACCACCCGAACCTGCCACGGAACGACCTTGGTCTGACCCGGCGGGATTACGAGGGCAGCATGTCGACGCTGTGCGCCGGCTGTGGTCATGACTCGGTAACGGCGGCGATCGTCGAGGCCTGCTTCGAGCTTAACCTGCCGGCCCACAAGGTCGCGAAGATGTCGGGGATCGGCTGCTCATCCAAGACACCGACCTATTTTCTGTCCAAAAGCCACGGCTTCAATTCCGTCCACGGTCGGATGCCGTCGGTGGCGACGGGTGCGAACCTCGCGAATAACGAGTTGAAATATATCGGTGTTTCCGGTGACGGCGATACAGCCTCGATCGGTTTCGGGCAGTTCGCTCATGCCGTGCGCCGGCAAGTCGACATGCTCTATGTGGTCGAGAATAACGGCACTTACGGTCTGACCAAGGGACAGTTCTCGGCGACCAATGACCGGGTCTCGGTGGGCCGCAAGGGCCAAGTGAACGCGTTCGAGTCGATCGATCTGGTATCGATCGCCATCCAGCTGGGCGCCAGTTTCGTAGCCCGCGGTTTCTCTGGCGACAAGGATCAGCTGGTCCCATTGATGAAGGCGGCGCTGTCCCATAAGGGCTTTGCCTTCATCGATGTGATCTCGCCCTGCGTGACCTTCAACAACCACGGCGGCTCGACCAAGAGCTTCGAGTTCGTGCGCGATCATGAACATACGGTTACCGGCGCCGACTATGTGCCGCATCGCGATGAGATCACCGCTGACTACGCCGAGGGTTCGGTCCTCGACGTGACCCTGCACGACGAAAGCCGCGTGCGGTTGCGCAAGCTCGACGCCACCTACGACCCGTCCGACCGGGCGGCGGCGTTGCAATACATGATGGAGCATCAGGCCAAGGACGAAGTGGTCACGGGCCTGCTGTATCTCAACACCGGCGACGATGAACTTAAGGAAAAGATGGACGTCACCGCGGCACCGCTGAATTCACTCGGTGCCGCCGAATTGCGTCCGGACATGGCGACCCTGGAGAAGATCAACGCCGGTTTGCGGTAGGCGCGCCCGCGGGAGACCGTCGCCAAACCGGTTGCGGGACGCTATTCTGATCGCTGAAATGAACCCAGCGTTCGGAGAACCTCATGAGCACCGTCGACCCCAATCGCGTTATTCTTACCGGCGAAAACCCCTTCATTAAGATCAGCGAGAAGGACGGCGATCCGCTTTCCACGGACGCGAGCTTCTGGCGTATTCTGTTCAGCCCCGCCGGGCCGGGCCACGTGCTCTATATCAAAAGCGAGCTGACCGAGGATGAGTGGCGGATCTACTCGGACAATATCGCCATGGCGCGCTGGCTGCAGGGCAGCATCCAGGGCATGCTGAACCCGGCGACGGGCGATGCCTCCATCCCCGTCATCGAGTCCGAATTCGCGCAATCCGGCGATATCCGGGATTTCTGGACCGAGTCGATTTCATCCGCCGAGGATGAGATCTCAATGACCTGGTACGATATCGGCGAGCCCTTGCTGGTCCACACGGACCCCGCGACCGATCCCAAGCGACCGGCGGGCGTTTGCACGGTGCTGATCCCGGCGGCGGGCGCGCGCCTGACGATCAATGGTGTTCAGGCGAAGGGTCAGGCTTGGCCGCGGGAGCGCGAGGGCCGACCTTTCAGCACGTCCTGCCTGGCCTTCTCGGAAAGCTGGACCGAGGCGTCGTAACACCATGCGTCCCAATTTCGGCAGTTTTCCCTTCACCGACGAAAATGGGACGGTCTGGCTGGCTTTCGTGGATCGCGGCATTCGCAAGCGGGGACGGGTGGTGGTCTGCGCGCACGGGATTACCCGCCAGGGCCGGGATTTCGACGCGCTCGGCCAGTCGCTCTCGGCGGATTTTCAGACCATTCAAATCGACGTCGCCGGTCGCGGGCGCAGCGGCTGGCTCGCCGATAAAACCGCGTATACCTTCGATACCTATCTGCGGCATGTGCACGGATTGATGGACTATCGTGGCATCGCGGCCCTGGATTGGGTTGGGACATCGATGGGCGGCATCATGGGAATGCTGCTGGCGGCGGAGGAAGACTCGCCGGTCAAGCGCTTGGTGCTCAACGATGTGGGCCCCTTTATCTCCGGCGCCGCGCTGGCGGGAATCGGGGAGTATATCGGCGCCAACCCCCGTTTCCCCAATCAGCAAGCGGCTTGTGATTACCTGCGAAAGATCCATGCCGGCTTTGGCGATCTCACCGACGCGGATTGGTCCGACATGACGATCCACAGCGTCACCCGCGAGGCCGATGGCGGCTATGTGCTGCACTATGACCCAGCGATTGGCGATCCATTCAAGCAGGCCGTTGGGGATGTCGACCTCTGGGCGGTTTATGAGCGCATCAAGTGCCCGGTTCTAGTCCTGCGCGGCGCCGAGTCCGAGGTGTTGGGCGCCGAGACCGCGCGCGAGATGACGCGTCGGGGGCCGCAAGCGGAGCTTGTCGAGTTCGAGGGATGTGGGCACGCACCAGCCTTGATGGATGAGGCGCAGATCAAGGTTGTCCATGAGTGGCTGGCCCAGGGTATCGAGGATGAAGAGGACGAAGCCGCCGATGCCACCGCGCGCGGCTGATTTTCCCGCTTTTTCTCCCCGGTTTCCTTGGCGGGGTCGCGATGCCCAAACCCTCCGCAACTTCCTGATCGGCCCGCGCGTGTCGCCCGCGGACCGTGGCGGCGAGCGGTTGGACTTTGAAATGCCCGACGGCACCGGAGACCGTCTATGTGGCGACCTGTCCAGGCCGTTGAGGTCCGATGGCGAGCGCCCGCTCATCGTCCTGATACACGGGCTTTCCGGGTGCGAGGAAAGTCCCTACATGCTTGCGAGCGCTCGGTATTTCTTGTCGCACGGATATCCGGTGTTGCGGCTTAATCTCCGAGGTTCGGTACCCACGCAGCCGCATTGCCGGGAGCACTATCATGCCGGTCGCGGCGAGGATTTGGCGGCGGTGTTGGAGCAACTTGGGAACAGGGCCGAAGCAGCGGCGGGGATCGTGCCGATCGGCTTTTCTCTTGGCGGCAATATGCTGCTCGGGTTTCTGGCGCGCCGTGGAGCGGATGTTCCGATCCCGGCGGCAATATCGGTTTCCGCGCCCATTGACCTTGCCGGCGCGGCGGAGCGCTTTCTGCAGCCACGAAATCGCTTCTATCACGCTTGGATATTGCGGCATATGAAGCGCGATGCGCTCGCCGCCCGTGATCTCGATCCCAGGAAGGCGCGGGCGATCCAAGGCGCGCGCACGATCTATGAGTTTGACGATCGGGTGGTGGCGCCAGGCAACGGATTCGCGAGCGCCCAGGAGTATTACCGGCAATGTTCCGCCGCCCGGTATCTGGCCGAGATCTCCGTGCCAACCTTGGTAATTCACGCCCTGGACGACCCGTGGATCCCCGCGAGCGCCTATCTGGATGTCTCTTGGGAGGATAATCCCAATCTAACGCCGTTGCTGTGCGAGCGAGGTGGTCACGTCGGATTTCATGACGCCGCCGGGACGTGGCACAATCGGATGGCCGAACGGTTCATCGCTCGAGCATCGTCGCGGGAAGCGTAGTTGAATTGGAAATGTCATGTCGCGTGCTGAAAGGCGCCGCCAGATAAAGCAGCGGGCTTCCGGAAAGGGACCAGCGGGGCCGGCGCCGGTTTTCGATCCGAACAAGGAACGCCTGGCGTCGATGGTCGAGGAGGGCTATCGCAAATACCAGGCGGGGGACCTGGAAGCGGCGAATGCCATCTGGCGCGCGGTGCTGGACGAGGATCTGGAGCATTCAGGCGCGCTGCACGGCATGGGCGTTCTGGCCCGTGACATGGAGCGCTACGAGGTCGGCGCCGAACTTATGCGTCGCGCTTTGCTGGGAGACCCCCGCAGCCCGGCGATCCATAGCAATCTCGGCACGACATTGGAGCAATGGGGACGCCTGGACGAGGCGATCACGGTCTATAAAGCAGGCATCAAACTGGCGCCGCGGGATTGGATCCTCCACAACAATCTCGGCAGCTGCCATGCCCGCATGGGCTGTCGCGCCCTGGCGATCCAGGCCTTCGAGAAAGCGTTGAAATTTGGCGGCGATACCGCCGAGTTGCTGACCAATTACGCGGCGACGCTGGCCGATACCGGCCAGTTCGAAAAAGCGGAACCATTCTTTAAAAGAGCCCTGGAACGGGACCCGACGCCGTCGGCGCTCCAATTCTCCTATGGCGCGCAACTCCAGAAGCAGGGGCGTTGGAAGGAGGGGTGGCACTATTATGAGCGGCGCTTCCTGAAATCCACCTGGAGCGTGCGGCCACGCTATTTTCCGCAACCGGTCTGGGACGGGGCGGCGGCGGCGGGCAAATCGCTCTTACTTTGGGGGGAGCAGGGGATCGGCGACGAGATCCGCTTTGCCAGCATGATTCCCGACGTCATCGCCCAGGGAGCGGAGGTGACGGTTGAATGCGCGCCCAAGCTCGCCGCGCTATTCGCGCGATCCTTTCCTGGCGCGACGATTGAAGCCGCCCCGTTCGCCGGCGCCGAGAGCGGCGAGATTTCGTTCGATGGACAGCTCCCCATGGGCTCGCTCGGGAGCTTCTATCGCGATGCGGCGGAGACGTTCCCGAGGACGACCGGATACCTGACGCCCGACCCGGGGCGGCGAGCCGAGTTCGCGCGGCGCGTCCAGTCGTTGGGATCAGGCCCGAAGGTCGGAATTTGTTGGCGTAGCGGGCTCGCCGGCGCGTTTCGCAACGACTATTACACCAGCATCCGCGAGTTGGGCCCGATGCTCAAGGTTCCGGGGATTACCTTCGTCAATCTGCAATATGACGTTAGGGATGAGGAGCTCCAGGAGGCCAAGAGCCGGTTTGGGATCGATCTGCACTGCCTTGAAGGGCTTGACCTCAGGGACGATCTTGATGGCGCGGCGGCGCTTACGACGGCTCTTGATCTGGTGGTCAGCGCCGCGACATCGGTGTCCTGCATGGGCGGTGCCTTGGGGGTTCCGACCCTCGAGTTTCGGCCGACACCGATCGCCGATGGCTTTTTGATCGACGGGTTCTGTCCGTGGTTTCCCAGCTTGAGGTATATCCATAAAAAAGCCGCCGACCCGTGGTCGACGGTTTTCCGGCGCGTCGCGTCGGAACTGACGAACATGACAAAATGAAAGGCCGCGCGTGGCGCTTTGCGACGCGGGGAGGGGAAAAGGGCCCCGGGGCGAACCCCGGGGCAAGTCTGAAGCGGTAACAGGTGCGGGTTAGATAATTACCGCTTCACTCGAATGATCTCCTCCAGAAGTTCGTCGCCGGTGGTGATGATCTTGGTCGCGGCGGAATAGGCCCGCTGGGTGATGATCAGATCGGTGAATTCCTCGGCGATATCGACCGTCGAGTTTTCAAGGGATGAAGACTGCATTCGCCCGGCGCCGCCTTGCTGAGCGATATTCAAGACAAGGTCACCGGATGTCGCGGTGGTTCGATACGCGTTGCCCGAGACGCTCTGCAGCTGGGTGGGCGCGGGGATCGTTCCCACCGGAATTCGATAGATCGCTCGGTTCTGTCCATTCGCGAACTGCGCTGTTAGTAGCCCAGAGTCATCGATGTTGACCGAGGTCAGGGCCGAGGGACCGGATCCGTTCTGGTTCAAGAGGGACGGCGCGAAGGCCGCATCGAACTGGCTGGTACCGGTCGACTGGTCGAAGTTGCCGAAGTTCACGACGATACTGAGATCGTTGACAACCCGGCCGGGGACAGCGGCGGTGATCGCGGCCGCGGTAAAGGTCACGGTGGCGTCAAGAGCCGCCGCGTTCGTCGCGCCGGCGACGCCGCCCAGCGATTCCAAGCTACCATCGGGGTTAAAAACCATGGCTCGAGGACCGATACCCGCCGCCAGGGCGGTGTTGCTGGCCACGTCGGTAAGGGTATAGGTGTAGTTGAAGGTGTTCGCCGCGGTCCGCGAGAACTGAATAGCCATGAGGTAATCGTTACCCTCGCTATCGAACACCGTGATGTTTGTCGTATCCGCCTGACCAACGGTCCGGTTGGAGTTGAGGTTCACGTTGATGTTCGCGGTCGAGGTCGGGTTGGCGACCTGGCCGAACTGCGAGAGGTTCACGCTCTCGAGGCTGGTCAGCAGATCTCGCGTCGTGTTGTTCACGATGTTGCCGCTCGTATCGGTGAGCCAACCTTGCAGGAAATAGCCCGCGGTATTCTGCAGGCGACCGTTCTCGTTCGGCACGAAGTTGCCGGCGCGGGTCATGAAGAACTCGTCATTCGCGCCAGGCGTTTGAACGGCGTTGGTGATGAAGAAGCCGTTACCGTCGATCGAGATATCGGTCGCGGAGGTGGTGCCTTGCAGAAGGCCCTGCTGCTGCGGATCGGTAAGGGGCTGCGCGACCACACCGCCGGCGGTGAAGCTCGTCGCCGAGGGGCTGCTCGTGACCAGGGTGCGGAACCGAGCCTCGGTCTCCTTGTAGCCGACCGTGTTGGAGTTCGCGATATTGTCGGAAATCACCGCGAAGTTCGTTGATTGGGCGGCAACCGCCGCGACGCCCGCGAATAGGCCTGAATTGATACTCATTGTCGTTCTCCTTCGCGCCGGTGGACATCTGTCCGGGCGCACCGCTTCGGTTTTTGTTATGCGTTCTCGCGGTTGTCGGCGTTCTGCCTGGTTTGGGTCTTGATCGGCCCCGCTATCGGGAACCGTTGGCGTAGGGCGCGCGGCCCTACAGAATTTTCATGATCTTGGCCAAGGCCACGGTGATGTCGTCACCGATCAACAGCTCGGGACCGTCCGCCGTCGACTGAACGGCGCTGACCAGGCCAGTGCTATCGACGGCGGCGTCAATGGGATCGCCGGCGGCATTGAGGGCACTGACATTCATCGTGTAGGTGCCCGGCGTAAGATTACCGCCGCTCGAGTCGATGAGGTTCCAGTCGAGGGTATGGCGGGTTCCGGCCGTCGTCTCGCCTTCGGCGGAGTAGACCAGGGCGCCGGCCTCGTTCAGGACGTTCAAGGTCACCGAGTCCGGGGCGGTTTCGAATTCGTAGCCCCAAGTCGTGCCCTGATTGGTCACGTCGGTGGAATTGCCCTCGACCTGCACCTGATGGCCGATATAGGCCACGGCGGCGGAGTTGGCGTTGGTGTTCTGAAGGCCGACCAGCTTTTCCAGATTCTTATTCTGCGCGATCTGCTGTTCGACATTGGCGAACTGAACCAACTGCTGGGTCATCTCGTTCGTGTCCATCGGACTGGTCGGGTCCTGGTGCTGCAGCTGTGTTGTCAGCAGCGTCAGGAACGTGTCGAAATCCGAGTTCAGGGCCGAGAGCGCGGTCCCGGAGGCGCCTCCGCTCTTATCGGCGTTCGTGGTGGATGTAAGTGCCGTGAGGTCCATGACGTGGCTCTCCTATGCCAGGAAATTGACCGATCCATCGGGGGCAAGGCCAATGGCCGTCGCCGGGATCGGGTGTTCGGAGTTTTCGATCGCGTCGCCGCCGCCGGGTTCAGCGGGCGACCCTTTGCCGTCCTCGTCGCCCCGTTGGGCTTGACGAGTGCGTTCCTCGCCGTCGCGACCTTGCAGATCGAAGGACAGCGAGTTGTGGTCGGTTTTCAACCCGGCATCCTGCAGCGCGCGTTCTAGGACGCGGGAATCGCGTTGCAGCAGCTCAAGGGTCTCCGGACGTTCGGCCAAGATCATGGCCTTGGCGCGACCATCTCCGGCGATATCAAGCTTGACCTCGACCTTGCCTAGATCGTGCGGTCGAAGCTGAATGCGGAGTTTGCTGTCTCCGTTTTCAACCGCCTTCTTGAGGCTTACCGATACCTGATCAGTGGCGGCCCCGTTCCTGGCGAGGTGTGGCGTGCTTGCCTGGGCGGCCCGGCTCGCGGGATCACTGCTCAGCGTTCCTTGGGAAGAACCGGTTCCGGAAATCGCGCCATCGCCGCGTGCCATCGTGGAGCCGTCAGCTGAAACCGGTCCCGGTCCACCCGCGCCAACCGGCCCAGTGGATCGCGCCAGATTGGACTGAAAGGACTGAGCGGATTGTTGAGCCGCCATGCCTTCCGCCAACGGGCCGTTCGGTGGCGCGCCGGCAATGCCTGATTGTCCGTTGGCGGCCTGGCCATTGGCAGATTGGCCATTCGGAGATTGACCGTTCGGATTGTTTCCGGATTGGCCGGCGTTCTGATTCGTGTTTTGGCCTGCGTTGCCGCTACCGTCGGCGCCCACATGAAGTGGAGCGCCCTGTCCGGCGTTCTGCGACAGTGGGGCGGTGTTGCCGGGTTGAGCCGGCGCGTTCAAGGCCTGCTGAACCGGGGCGTCACCTTGTTGATGGGCTTGGACAAGGTTGCCGCCGGCGGCATTGGCCGGTCGCGCGACGATGGATTGAACCTCGCGGACGATTTGCGGCACATCCAAGCCAAGCC